>NZ_JAHZMK010000014.1:0-302847 GCF_020387775.1 Photorhabdus antumapuensis | reverse complement strand
GTCGCGGTCACCTGCCCCTGCGCGTTACTCACCGAGTTGTTCTGTTTCGTCAGTTTTAGTCCGTCAACCGTTGGATTTGTCTGCCAGTCAATGTCGATCGGTTGACCCATCACCAGATTGCCGTGCCCATCCACCACTGTCGCCGTGAAGGTATAACTGTCGGCACCGTTGTTGTAGCGCTTCTTGTCTTTATCCACATCCACCGTCACGCGGCTGACTCGATAGCTGCTGCTGGACTCAGTAAAGCTGACTTTTTTATCCGTAGTAACACGTTCGCCATTAATACTGACACTGACTTGTATATCGGATAATGGTGTTGTACTGGTTAATGTCGCAGTCTGTTGCCCATTTTTATCTGTTGCTTCTGAATCAGGTTTTAATTTCAATCCCGGATCTTTTTTATCCGTATCCCAAACCAATTTAGCATTTTCTATCGGCGTTTTTTTGTCAGCGCCAAACAAAGTAGCTGTATAGACATATTTCGCATTGCCATCAGCAATTAAAGGATCGGTTGCATTAACATTCAAAGAGATATTACGTTGTAATACATGAGCTTGTATTTGCACCCTCAGCTGATCATCTTTACTTGTACCTGTTATAGTATAGTCATTTTTTCCATCAGGCTGATATTCCGGTAACTGAATGGTATAACCATGAGTACTTTCTATATTTATCATCCCGCCATTCTTCTGGAATAATTCAGGTATATCCCAAGTCACATTTTTGAATGGAGTATCAGATTGAATTTGTATTGGTTTAACTTCACCACCGTAACCACCAATTTCTATTACAGGAACCAATAATCTAAAATGTTGCTGTTTTTTCAGGTAATTCAAAATAATATTATTATTTCTTTCAACTAAGTCGTAACGACTTCCTGCCAAACTTCGTAGTGAAGAAACATTTTCCGGTGAAAGTTGTTCTGATAATGGAATACCAAATCGGTAATTCACATTGAATGAAAATATACCATCACTTTTTCCCTCTTTCCCCAATTTATAGTCAATTCCTGCTGTAATCAGTGGAATTGGCGTATAATTTACCCCAATAGTTGCTGCATATGGATCTTTTTGTCTATTGTTAGTTCCGAATAATGCAACATTATCACCAAAATATTGTTCATATTTTATTTTAGCGCCGAGTGACGGCATCGAAGGTAAATACATGTCGGCAATAAGGTCATAACCATTTGCAGGGCGCTCATAATAATTGATTAAATCACGGGAGTTATGCCAATTACTCAGGCGAAAATATGCATTAGCAGACATTTTTAGGTAGTTAGTCCACAGTTCACCACCCAGACCAAATCGGCTATTATTACCGGTTAAATCATTATCGTAAAAAGTGTTCGCCCCATACATCCAGTCATTTATGAATAAACGGGTTCCAACGCCTAAATTCACGGTGTCACGGCTATCTTTATGACGGTATCCATATTGAGTATAAACAAGCCAATGATCTTTATCATCATAGAAAGGAACCAGTAAGTCTACAGAACTTTCATCCAGGTGCCCACGATGATCAACATTTAGATTAATTTTGGCTGTACCAAACTGTGATAACCATTTCTGAGTGTTATTTGTTATCTGACTATTTAATTTGTTGACAATATAATCCTGGGCTAATTTTTTTGGATCTGAATTTAATAACCCCAGGAGTTCTGTGCCACGAGATAGGATTAAAGGAGGCGTATTTTGATTATCATCTTTATGACTATTTTCATATAACTGGGGTATTTTGGGTTTTTCACCGCTATCGTTTTTTTCTACCGAACTTTTCTTTGATAAAAAATCACCACACCGCCTCTGGCCTGATCGCTTTTTCTCTTTATAAGTAACGTTCTCGTGTAATTTCTTGCTAGCCTGTCTGGTTATCTGTTTTTTGCTATCAATATCATGCTTGATAACTGCTTCTGGGTATTCCTGGCAATTTTCAACACCAACCAGAAACTTCCCTGATTCAGATAAAGCAGGATAACTTTTTAGTAGCATAAACGCTGCAAATAGAAAACAGACGATTAGCACACACTTATTTATCTTACAATTTATTACATTACGAAAAGTACGATTTATGCTCATCAGTAATACCATAAAGTTATTGCCGTTATACCCTTCATCTTTCAAGCTGCTGCTTTGTTGGCTGCTTTCACTCACCCCAGTCACATCGTTATCTATGCTCCTGGGGATTCGTTCACTTGCCGCCTCGCTGCAACTCGAAATCTATTAGGTATATATTGAGTTTATAGCTACTGAGCACAATAAATTATTTTTCATGACTTTGTATAATGAAAATAAATTATCAATCGATAACCATTAGTAATCACTCAGAAAAACAAAAATCGTCGTAAATCCTTTCCTAACTCAGTATTAAGTATTTATACAATTTTCATCAAAATATAAGCAACAAACCCGTTGTACAAGTATTCCAACGGGTTTGCTGTTTATTTGTGATTACTGAGTTCGCATTCAGTTATTATGGTTATTATAGTTTTTCCGGCAGTTGAACTCGAATATTAATCACTCGCCCATCGGGGATATCACATAGCTCACCATCACTATAATAAATGACTTCCCCATCACTATTAACGCTTTTGACGCGCTTATTTTGCGCAAATATCGGCGCATCTTTATTTTGACGATGATAGCATTCGATGGTGATATCGCCGCTAGATGGATCTACTGATTCACAAACCCAAATCAAATTTAACCCGTTGCTATCTGCCGGGACGATAGTACCACCATGAATTCCCCATGCCCCATCTTTAGCGAAACCGTGGCAACCGCTGATGCGATATTTCCCTGTTTCTATCCGCTCGACAGTTATACCTTCCGCTTCACGAGTTAGCTCATAAGTTCCGTCTGGATAAATACTCACTACCGGGCTGGATACTTTGAGATTGCCGTTAGTATCGGTGATGCAATTATCATTAAAAACTGCAATAGGATTACCGTTATATCTCAACTTCTCGCCAACTGTCAGCCTGCCATATTTTTTTTCATTGCAAATATCAAAATCCGATGACCCGTCACCAGGAACCCCAATGTAGGCGGTTCTTTTTCCTCCCTCAACAAACTGGAAATATGCGTGTCTATCCGTGTCATATATTATATTAAAAACGCCTCCGGCCCCCTTTAAATTTGCCGATCCAGCATCAATCCTACCCTCAGGAGAAACAGAGAAAACCCGATTGTTATTAAAATATGCAACCAATTCTCCGCCAATTGAGAGTTTGCCAGATTTTTTTTCGTTACAAATATCAAAATCTGGTGAGCCGTCACTTGGAAATCCAACGTAAGCCGTTCTTTTTGCTCCCTCAATAAACTGAAAATATGCATGTTTACCCGTATCATGGGTTATATTAAAAACGCCCGCGTTCCCCTTTATATTCGCTGACGCGGCTTCAATTTGCCCTGCGGGAGAAACAGAAAAAACTCGTTTGCCATTAATATCTATCGTATATCCGTAGGTATCGACGCTACCGCCACGCACAATACCTGTTTTAATATAATTGTCATACCAATTGTAAAGCGTAAACCCAACTATCTCACTTGTCGGTTTAGCACCCTGCAAAGAAACTAACATAGTCGCATTACGTTCAGTAGGCAGTGTTTCAACCTGTTTAAACCTAAAATACTGTGGATAATTTCCACCATTGGCCGATACCGCATTTTTCGCCAATTCCACTGTTTCCGATAAGCCGAGGTTTTTCACAAACGCGTTTTTATCAGGAATGTCTGCGCCATTTTGATTTTTTGCCAATCGGTTATTAGCATTATCATTTACATCAGAAACAAGCTTCTGTGTTACCGCAAGGGTATTACTGTTACCGGTTTTATCTGTGAGCTGAGTAACACCTTTTTGTGTTAATGAAGCACTTGGTACTTCTATTGCAATTTTTTGTTCCAGCGCTCTATTTAATTGGACAATAAGTTTAGCTATATCCCCATCATCCAGAACATCATCGCCAGAATATGTCGCGATAAAATTAGCCACAACAGATGTTATTGTCGACGATTGACGTAATACCTTATTGAGCAAATGCGTAGTAATATTCTCGGGTGGAAACCCAGTTTTTAAACTCCGGCTTTCTTCATATCCCTCTTGACTCACTACATTGGCATTATTACTAATAGAAAAAGCTTTAAAATCATTTTTTTGACTCATATATCCTCCTCAAATTAAAAAAACATTACTTTATAATCAACATATTGAATTATCGTAAAAATCGTTCCACATAATTTATTTCAATTATAGTTTATCTCGGAAAAACAATAATAAAACTTTCTTATGACTTAAGTAGTTAACTATTTTTGTACCACTGACAATAATAAAAGATTAAATATTTTCAAACCAGACAGATATCAAAACTATTTGTGCTGAATATCTGTAAATAACTTTTCTCCTTCCAATTTTCTCTCGAAAATTCTCGTAACAATATTTCCTGACTTTCAAACTGAACTTTGTACTTGCAGCCCCCGACAGGTAAACTATTCCTCTTTTTGTTTTATTGCCAAAAGTGAAGAAAAATAGTGAGTAACATAAAATTAATCGTCGGTCTGGCTAATCCCGGTGCTGAATATGCCCAAACCAGACACAATGCCGGAGCCTGGTATGTTGATCTACTCGCTCGGAGCCACAATCAATCACTGAAAGAAGAGAGTAAATTTTTCGGTTACACTGCCCGGATTAATATGTGTGGTCATGATATTCGTCTGTTAGTCCCAACGACATTTATGAATCTCAGTGGTAAATCTGTCGCTGCCCTCGCCTCTTTTTACCGTATCCAGCCGGATGAAATTCTGGTGGCTCATGATGAACTCGATTTACCGCCAGGGGTGGCAAAAATGAAGTTGGGTGGCAGTCATGGCGGTCATAATGGCTTGAAAGATATTCAGAACAAATTTGGCAATAACCCTAATTTTCACCGCTTACGCATTGGTATCGGCCATCCCGGCGACAAAAATAAAGTTGTGGGCTTTGTGCTAGGCAAACCGCCAGCCAGTGAACAAAAGCTGATTGATGATGCAATTGATGAAGCACTGCGTTGTACTGATATCCTGATGAAACAAAATATGGATAAAGCGATCAACCGTTTACATAGCTTCAAAGCCAGCGTTTGATGACATGGAATCGATAAATCTTGTCTGTAAGATCGTGATAGCCTGCCATTCCGTGTATAATGGCGCCAATTTTTTTGACTCATCGAACAGGCTAACACAGCCTTTTGATTTATAAGTACATTAAGGTGAAAATCATGGGATTCAAATGCGGTATCGTTGGCCTGCCTAACGTCGGAAAATCAACATTATTCAATGCGCTGACTAAAGCAGGTATCGAAGCAGCAAACTTCCCGTTCTGCACCATTGAACCCAATACTGGTGTAGTCCCTATGCCAGATCCACGGCTTGAACAACTGGCTGAAATTGTGAAACCGCAACGTATTTTGCCTACCACAATGGAATTCGTCGATATTGCTGGTCTGGTAAAAGGGGCATCAAAAGGTGAAGGCTTGGGCAACCAGTTTTTGACTAACATTCGTGAAACAGAAGCTATCGGCCATGTTGTGCGCTGCTTTGTCAATGACAATATCATTCACGTTTCCGGCCAAGTTGACCCTGCCGCTGATATTGAGATCATCAATATCGAACTCGCCCTTTCCGACTTGGACACCTGCGAACGAGCCATTCATCGTATCCAGAAAAAAGCCAAAGGTGGCGATAAAGATGCCAAAGCAGAACTGGCAGTACTGGAAAAATGTCTGCCTCATCTGGAACAAGCGGGTATGTTGCGGGCGTTGGATCTCAGTACCGAAGAGAAAGCGGCTATCCGCTACTTGAGTTTCCTGACGCTGAAACCCACCATGTACATCGCTAACGTCAACGAAGAGGGTTTCGAAAACAACCCACATCTGGATGCGGTTCGTGCGATCGCAGAAAAAGAGGGTTCAGTGGTGGTACCGGTTTGTGCGGCGGTAGAAGCGGATATCGCAGAGCTGGAAGATGATGAACGCGAAGAGTTTATGGCTGAACTTGGGCTGGAAGAGCCCGGCTTAAATCGCGTTATTCGCGCTGGCTATCAGTTATTGAATTTGCAAACTTACTTCACTGCCGGCGTAAAAGAGGTCCGGGCATGGACCATTCCAGTTGGCGCAACCGCACCACAAGCTGCCGGTAAGATCCATACTGATTTCGAAAAAGGTTTTATCCGCGCACAAACCATCTCTTTTGAAGATTTCATCACTTACAAAGGTGAACAAGGGGCAAAAGAGGCCGGCAAGATGCGTTCAGAAGGCAAAGACTATATCGTTAAAGATGGCGATGTGATGAATTTCTTATTTAATGTCTAAATCGTTTCTGTTGTCTCAGGGCATCTCAGGATGTTTCATTGAGTCTGAGAAATCCATTAAATCCACGCGGTTGCGTGGATTTTTCAGACCGCTGACAAACCTCGTTTAAAATAACGGGGTTTGTTTGAAAGACATTAAAGTGATGCGAGCCTTACAGAAAGGTCAGGCATCACTGCGGTATTATGGTCATTCTCAGGGCTAAATGCGCCTGTTACGGGCAACGAACTACAGGTTCAACTGAGCCTGTATTTTTTCTATCTCCTCTATCCACTGCTGTTGAAGGTGAGGTTTCTGGTGAGCGATCTTACGTTTCCTATCAACTTCCAGTTTTTCTTCAAGATGAAACAGGCGCTCCAGTAATTGCTCTTCCAGCAATAAGGAGGGTTGTAACCTGTCGTCAGCAATGTGGCTGTATTCCTTATGTTTACTTTGCTGCTGACTTATCTGTTCAATTTGCTGATAAATAGCCTCAACATCGTAATACTCTTCCAACTGGTTGTTATTGATAAACCAAAAACGCTGACAGCTATTTTCGATCAACCAGCGATCATGGCTAACAACAAGTAATGCACCACCAAATGTCGCAATTTGTTCACACAACGCTTCTTTACCTTCAATATCCAAGTGATTAGTCGGCTCATCCAGTATGATCAATTCATATTTCGCCAGACTCAGCCCTACAAACAGCAACCTTGAACGTTCACCACCACTGAGGGTAGCCACTTTCTGCTGATGGCGCGAGTAAGCAAAACCGGCGCCAATCAGAGCCATCTTGCGCTGTTCGTCTGTCAGTGGTGCAAATGGCCGTAACGCATCTGTCAAACTGTCGTTATCATGCAATTGGTGTAACTTCTGATCGTAATAACCTGCCGTAATGGCCGGATGGAACTTTATCTCGGGACTGTGGCGCATCTCTGAGAGATAACGTTGCCACAACAGTCGCAATAAGGTTGATTTACCACAACCATTGGCGCCGATGATAGCAATGTGATCACCACTCTTTACCTGATGAAAACCAGTGGTAAACAGTGGCATCAGGCCGTCCTGTATTGTTACGGTGGCATAGTCAAGTTCAAGAACGCGATCAGCCTGAATAGGCTGTCCGGTTAATGTCAACTGCCACTGGTAACCTTCCGTCAACACTGTCTGCGCATCTTTCAGGCGCTCAATGTGTTTTTCCATCTGTTTCGCTTTGCGTGCCAGATCTTCGTTATCATAAATGTGTCCCCAGATTGCAAGACGTTTGGCACTGGACGTGATGCGATCAATCTCTTTCTGTTCAAACTGATGGCGATGTTCATCACTCATATCTTTTTCTGCGACTGCTTGACGGGCCTTGGAGCAGGGTAAACGATAAAAATAGAGGGTCTTGTCGCGCAATATCCATGTGCAATTGGTGACCTTATCGAGCAGAGCCTGATCGTGGGAAACCAGAATAAAACTACCTTTCCAGGATTGAAGAAAATTGCCCAACCACCATAGGGTAGGTAAATCCAGATGGTTACTTGGCTCATCCAGTAATAACAGGTCAGGCTCCTGTATTAATGCCCTGCCTAATAGCAAACGTGTGTGTTGCCCACCGCTGAGCTGACTAGCAGGCTGTGCCCACAAGGTTTCAGCAAAACCTAGCTGTGTCAGAAGAACTTCCGCACGCCAGCGTTCTGTCACACGTTCATCAGCAGGTAATTTTTGTAAAACCGCATCAATCAATGGCTGATTTTCCACGTCTTCCGGTAAATGCTGCTCGATATAGGCAGTCACACAATGGCTGGCATAATGAATAGTGCCACCGCTGGGAAGTCGCTGTGCCGTCAATAATTTTAATAGCGTACTTTTTCCACTGCCGTTATGACCAATCAGACCAATACGATCACCAGCCCGAACAGTGAAAAAGATATCATTCAGCAATATGGTAGTTGATGTTTCGTAAGAAATTGATTTTACAGATAATAATGTGCTCATGGCTTACTCATTTTTCAGGCATAAAAACGCCCGGGTTAAGTCGGAAGCGACAACCCAGTAAGCTGAGGAAGGGATTTTTTGGATAGCTTCGCTCAGGCGGGATTATCGCAGTGTAATACTGTGAAAGCCTGAGCTCTGGCGATTACCAAAGAAGTGTGAATATTCGATCACATCACACAACATCATAATTAGCCTCCTTATTTTTCCAAGTTGAACGGGACTGTTATCGTAACAAAGCTGTCTGTTTATAAGCAAACAATAATTAAAACTTTTCAAATCCGCGTAATTACGCGGATTTTTTGTTTCCTAAACTATTAATAAGTCTGACCATAAATTGCAATTTACATATTATTCAACAACAAATCACAAAGAACTAATTGTTCCAAATTGTATTATTCTTGTGGTTTTTCTGGCAGTTGCACTCGAACATTAATTACTCGTCCATCGGGGATATCGCATAGCTCGCCATCATTGTAATAAACGACTTTTCCGTCACTATTAATATAACTAATAGAAAAAGATTTAAAATCATTTCTTGGACTCATACACCCTCCAAAATAAAATAATATTATTTTATAAAAAACATATTGAACTACTGTAAAAATCATTCTCCATAGTTCACTTCAATCATAGTCTAGCTTAGAAAAACAATAATGGAATATTCTTACAACTTAAATTGCCCACTATTTTTATCATTGATAGCAATAAAAATTAAATTTCCTAAAACCAGACATAAATTAAAACCATTTACATCCAATATATGAAAATAATTCTTTCCCATCCATTTCATCTCGAAAATATTTACAATAATATTTGCTCTCCCATAAAAAATAAGACAAACCACCCAATAAAAATATTTCAACCAAGAAGTTAATATAATTGATCGTAATTTTTATTTGTAATCATTAATTTTCAATAAATATCAACCAAAACAAATCGACAAATAATTAATAATAAAATGCATTATTAGGAAATAAAAAAATAAACAGCCGAATAATATAATGCAAGATTATTCAATAAAAAACCCAAAACACAAATTTTATTGCAATGGACTTTACATACTACATTTTTATACTATTATTAAGAAATTAGATATATATTTTTACCTATTGATTAAGATATTCTCGGCTTTCAGGAACATATGTTTATTACATAAATAAAACCATATTTTATTAATATAAAATAAATTATAGTTTATGAATATTTAACTCATATTGAGTATAAAAATCAATTATTTATCTAATAAATTCATAAAGGAAAACAGCCATGAAAGATATATTCACAAATTCTGATCATAAAATTAAAGATGTTCAAGAGTGGATAGAATACATTAAACACAGAAGAGAAAAATATTCTAATACGCAGCAACATTCAGATAACATTTTTACTCATTTCTCTGAGATTGAGAATCCTTCTGATATACAAAGCCCAGCCAGTATAGCAGCAACAAATGGATACACAATATTCGCCAAGAAATCTGCCACATCAAATAAATACCCAGTCAGCGTCACTGAAGGTCTACAAACTATCATCAATTTATGTCGAGTAGCATCAGGCTATGACCCATTGGAACCAGAAGGTGATGGCAATGCGCAGAAATTCATTGCATTCACAACAGAAATAGCGAAAGTTCCCTTTCTCTCTTTACTACGGAAAGACACAAGTACGATTACTCAACAAAGTCATGATACCAATGTCTTGATCGATTCTTTTGTCGAATCCTTTAGAGGACTATCTCCCCAGGATAAAATCACAATTAAAACTTATTTGAAAGCGTTGATTAATACCGCCTTATCATATGCCGATCAAAAAGAAAAAAAATCTAACCTGGTACAATATGTTCTGGCTAAAACCCCAAATGGGGTATCACTCTTACTCTATTCTTCTGTGCTGACAATAAAGAAAGTAGATAATAAGGGTACTATTAAATTCACTTCTCATTATAATCTTTGCCAGGCAGAGTATAATCTCAGTCAGAAAATGTGGGAAATAGCAAAATCTGTATTCGAGAAAGAAGATAAGATAACCATAGAATATTTAATTGATTGTATGACAACCAAAATGAAAGCCCTCTATAAGTAGATTAATTGATTTATATCAACAATATTATTACCAATACATGTTGATATTATTTTAAACACCAATTTCAATCGTGGTGACTCAATAAAACCATTAAGTTACAGAAAAATAGACGCATATAATATAAATAATGGAATATACTATCATAATATATAAAAATGAATTATCTCAAAATGAGAATTTTTAATCGATAATTTTCACAAACAGTATTTTAATACTAATATGAAAATATCACATGGACAACCATTTATCCGTTAGGAATAAGTTAAATTACATACCATTAATATTTGATAGTGAAAAATATCTATTTATGGATATACTTAGTTCGCACAAAAAATACATTTATCAATTACTTAAAACTCATTAACAAAAATTTAAAACAGAAAATTCAATTACATAAAGAATAATTTACAGAAAATAAAAACATATTTTACTCTGGAAATATTACCGAGATAAAAACAGTAATATTAAATACATGATTATCGATTTATCTCACTGTTAAAAATAGGATTCAACATTGTTCCCTATTTTCAACAGTACCCTAACATTCAATACCTAACTTAATAAATCTATTAAGGATAAAAATCATGGAAAATATCTTAAATAATCCTGATTACGCAGTTAATAAAGCCCAAGAATGGATAGAACATATGGAAAAAGGAGGAACAAGGCTCCTTAAAGATTGGGAGCGCTCAGACAATATTATTATGGATTATCCTGATGTTGTAGATTCTTCTGATGTACAGAGTCCAGCTAATGGCGCAGCCACAGGAAATTATACACAGCTTGCAAAAGACTCTTCCTCATCATCTAAAAATCCACTAAGTATTACCGAAGGCTTGCAAACTGTTATTAATATGTGCCGTGCGGTCTCAGGCTATAATCCTTTAGATCCTCTAGGCCAAGGTAATAAAAAGAATTTCTTCTCATTTACAGCAGAATTATCTGGCGTTCCATTCCTTTCTTTGCTGTCAGCAAGCACACAATATGTTATTCAAAAAAGCCATAATGCAGATGTTTTGATCAACTCTTTCCTGGAAAACTTCTTAGGATTATCTAATCAGGAGAAAGAGCAGATGAAAATCCCGCTGAGGCAACTGGCTATCGCTGCATTATCTTATGCAGGTAGAAGGCAAACTCAATCCAATTTCGTACAAAGTGTTCTTGCTACATCACCAAGAGGCGGTGTGTCATTCTTCTTGTATTGGTCTGAGTTTTCAATCGTCGCTTCCGCCAATGATAAAGGCATGATCGAATTCAAATCTAGTTACCTCCTGCCACAAGCAGAATATAATCTGAGGTACGAATCATGGGTAAATGTAAGAACTGCATTCGAGCAAGCACAGAAGGTATCATTAGAAGATTGGATTAACAGTATGACCACCCGGAGAAAACAAGGAAGTAACGTAAGAGCGCTTTGTATAGAATAATGTATACCTTATAGATTTCAAGATGCATCACGACGGCAAGGGAGCGAATCCCCGGGAGCATAGAGAACTATGTGACCGGGGTGAGTGAGTGCAGCCAACAAAGAGGCAACTTGAAAGATGACGGGTATCTTGTTGCTTTCTCCATGAAACTCTCCTTAATTGGGATTAATATCAGCCTATTTCAGCCAATAATGTATGGCAAATATTGCCTAAAGTCTGCATAGCACGTTCCATTTCCTGATTCCAATCAAAAGAGGCATTCAGACGAAAAGCATGGTTAAACTGCTCGCTGGTACAAAACATACTGCCAGGTGCAATGCTGATCCCTTCTGCCAATGCTAGCTGATAAAGCCGCTGTGCACTGAACAGAGGTTCAAATTCCAACCAGAGGAAATAGCCACCTTTAGGGCGATTCACTTTGACTGACGCGGGCATATAGCCACCAATTGCTCGTAACATCAGGTGCTGACGTTGTTCCAATGTGCGACGAAGACGACGTAAGTGGTTGTCATATCCCCCTTCCGCAAGATAATCAGCAATCGCCAATTGCGTCGGCATGCTGGCAGAAACGGTGCTCATCATTTGTAACTGTTGGATTTTCTTGGCATGTTTTCCTGCTGCAACCCAACCTACCCGGAATCCCGGCGCCAGACATTTAGAAAACGAGGAGCAATGCATAAAGTTGTTTTCACGGTCCAACCCTTTCGCCGGTACGGGCCGCTGTTGATCGAAATAGAGTTCACCATAAACATCATCTTCAATCAGCACCACTTGGTTACTGTTCAGGATATTCACCAGCCGTAATTTACTTTCAGCAGACATCGTTCCCCCAAGCGGGTTCTGAAAGTGAGTCATTAACCAACAGGCTTTTATTGGGTATTTCTGAATCACCTCCTCCAGCGCATCCAAATCAATACCGTTTTGTGGATCAGTTTTGATGGCTACCGCTTTCAAGCGTAAACGTTCAATGGCCTGTAAGGCACCGTAAAAAGCCGGTGATTCAATCACGACCCAATCCCCCGGCTCAGTCACCGATTGTAAACTGAAACTTAGTGATTCCATCGCACCCGCGGTGATGACAATTTCATCAGGAGAGACATGAATACCATGCATTGCATAACGGCGCGATATGTTACGCCGTAACTTATCATTCCCCGGCGGTAAATTGGCTAAAGCACTATGTGGTGCTATTCGCCTGGCAGCGGCCGCTAACGCTTTGGAAAGTTTAGGTTGAATCAATAAGTAAGGGTCTGGAAATGCTGAACCAAATGGAATAATCGCAGGATCTTTGCACGCCTGTAATACATCAAAAATAGAAGCGCTTATTTCCACGCTTTCACTTAAATGTAATCTCTTTCCCCCTTTTGCCGCGGCAAAGGGTTGCAAACGTTTAGCGACGTAATAACCCGATTGAGGCCGGGAAATGATCCATCCCTGACTCTCTAATAATTGATATGATTGAACAACGGTCATCAAACTCAAACCCGATAATTTCACTGATTCCCTCAGTGAAGGTAATCTATCTCCCACCAGCCAGGTACCGTCTTCGATATGTTGAAGAATTTGCTTGGCAAATTGTTCATAACGTTTCATCAATTCAGACCTCCTCGCAAACTGTTATAGTCAATATACAGAAAATTGTCACTATTATAGTGTTTTTTTTCATGTTTTACTTATCTGCATACATTTCCTGCCTTTATTCAAACTAAAAATAAGAGGTCACTATGTTTGGTTTAAGTGCCCTGGAACTGGCCAGAATTCAGTTCGCGTTTACCGTCTCCTTTCACATTATCTTTCCGGCGATTACCATCGGACTGGCAAGTTTTTTAGCGGTACTGGAAGGGTTATGGCTAAAAACGCGTAATACTGATTACAAAGTGCTATATCATTTCTGGTCGAAAATTTTTGCTGTTAACTTCGGTATGGGCGTGGTTTCCGGTCTGGTTATGGCTTACCAATTCGGCACCAACTGGAGTTTTTTCTCTGATTTTGCTGGTTCGATCACCGGCCCATTACTGACTTACGAAGTACTGACCGCGTTCTTTCTTGAAGCGGGCTTTCTCGGCGTTATGTTATTTGGCTGGGATCGTGTAGGTGAAAAATTACATTTCTTCGCTACCGTTATGGTTGCGCTAGGTACTCTGATATCCACTTTTTGGATATTGGCCTCCAATAGCTGGATGCAAACCCCGCAAGGCCACGAAATTATCAATAATCAGGTCGTCCCCGTCGACTGGCTGGCAGTGATCTTTAATCCCTCCTTTCCATATCGCCTGGCTCATATGTCTACTGCGGCCTTTCTCGCCTCAGCGTTCTTTGTTGCAGCTTCAGCGGCATGGCATTTATTAAAAGGCAATGACTCGACAGCAATGAAAAAAATGCTATCCATGTCGATGTGGATGATCCTAATTATTGCGCCTTTGCAGGCACTGATTGGTGATGCTCACGGTCTTAACACCCTTGAGCATCAACCCGCTAAAGTCGCCGCAATGGAAGGCCACTGGGAAAATCTTCCCGGCGAAGCAACGCCGCTGATCCTGTTTGGTATTCCGGATATGGAACGGGAAGAGACGCGTTATGCCGTCGAAATTCCTTATCTCGCCAGTCTAATCTTAACTCACAGTATAGATAAACAGGTTCCAGCGCTGAAGGAGTTTCCACCGGAAGACAGACCAAATGCGCTTATGGTTTTCTGGTCATTTAGAGTGATGGTCGGCCTCGGTATGTTGATGATAGTTGCCGGCTTTTGGGGGCTTTGGCTGCGCTATAAGAGACGACTTTATCAGTCAAAAACCTTCCTGCGTTTCATCTTCTTGATGGCACCTTCCGGCCTGATCGCCATTCTTGCCGGTTGGTTTACCACCGAAATAGGCCGTCAACCGTGGGTAGTTTATGGCCTGTTGCGCACCAAAGATGCAGTATCCGCACACGGTGAAATACATATGAGCATCAGTTTGTTGCTTTTTATCGCGGTTTACAGCTCGGTATTCGGTGTGGGTTACGCCTATATGATGAAACTTATCCGCAAAGGTCCTAAAAAGGAGCTAAAAAATGGGTATTGATCTGCCGTTAATCTGGTTCATTATCATTGTGTTCAGCATCATGATGTACATTGTCATGGATGGTTTTGATCTTGGGATTGGGCTGCTCTATCCCACGGTTAAAAGCGATAAGGACCGTGATTTAATGATGAACAGTGTTGCGCCGGTGTGGGATGGTAACGAAACCTGGTTGGTGCTTGGAGGCGCAGGTTTATTCGGTGCTTTTCCTTTGGCTTATGCCGTTATCCTTGATGCATTAACGATCCCTCTGACATTAATGTTATTTGGCCTGATCTTCCGTGGTGTCGCCTTTGAATTTCGTTTCAAATGCGCGCCTGAGCATCGTCATATCTGGGACAAAGCTTTTATCAGCGGCTCTGTGACGGCGACGTTTGTTCAAGGCGTGGTGGTGGGCGCCTTTATTCAGGGGTTCCCGGTGGAAAACCGCGCTTACGCCGGCAGCTATTTTGATTGGTTCTCACCCTTCCCCCTATTTTGTGGTTTTGGGCTGGTAATTGCTTACGCATTGTTAGGCTGTGGCTGGCTAATTATGAAAACCGAAGGGCACCTACAACAAGAGATGTACCGTGTCGCCCGTCCGCTCACTTTTCTGATGCTGACAGTTATCGCCATTATCAGTTTATGGACACCATTCATTCATCCGACAATAGCTGAACGTTGGTTTAGCTTACCTAACCTATTGTTCTTCCTGCCTGTGCCACTGTTGGTGGTCTGGTCTGGCTGGAAACTCCTACATTCCATCAAACGTAAAGCCCATTATACACCGTTTCTGGTAGCACTATTGTTGGTTTTCCTTGGCTACAGTGGGTTAGGTATCAGTATCTGGCCTAACTTGATCCCACCGACCATCAGCTACGAAGCGGCGGCGGCACCACAGCAAAGTTTAGGTTTTATGCTGGTCGGCGCCCTACTTATCATCCCAGTGATCCTGGTTTACACCTATTGGAGCTACTACGTTTTTCGGGGGAAAGTTAACCATGAACAAGGCTACCACTAATCAAGCTACCACTGATCAAAACATCCCACCCCCTTCTGTATGGAAACGGATAGGCTGGATGGCAATGATCTGGTTATGCAGTGTGATGGCTCTTTTTGCTGTTTCCACGCTATTTCGCCTTCTGATGACAGCGGCAGGTATGAAATTGAAGTAATTATTAACACTATTTAACAAATTGAGCTAAAGTTTTCATCAGTATTGCAGAACGGAATCTTAACCTGATGAAAACAAGTTCAAATAACACCATCTTCAAAAACCAAAAACTGTTTGTAATCAACTCTATTATAAATTTATTTTTACTTTTTATACTGTTATTGATTAATAAACCGTCTATTCCAGATTTGATTTTACCGTTATTGATAATGTTAAGCATTACAAATATCTACTTCCTGATAAAAGTGGTACATAACTCTGCTCCTGTCAAAGAATGGCAACATGCAAGATACAAAGCAGAAATTAACGCACTGAAACAAAAAAATAGCTATTTGGATTGCCTCTGTCAAAGCCATTTCAAACTACAAAATTGTAAGCTGCTACCTGAAAAGCTTCAGGAGATTTTTTCCCACCTCAATCGCCTGATCCCTTTCTGTGAAGCCAAAATCATCTTTTATCCATCACAACAAGAATATTTCTTCCGCAATCCCCACCAATGTCCCTATTTCGATATGCCGCTGATTATGAGATGGAATCTAGATGATAATATTGATAGCTATGGGACACTCTGGATAAAAACACACAGAAATAGTGATCTCACTCCTGATGAAAAAAGCCTGGTCCAGGATGTGGTGACTTTAATGACAAATAAACTATTACGGGAAAATCAGCTCCAATGCCAACACCAGAGTATGTTGGCCGCAGAAAGAGCCTCTATTTCCCGTGAACTCCACGATTCCATTGCCCAATCCCTCTCTTTCCTTAAGATTCAAGTTAATTGCCTATATATCGGCAGTGATAATTTACCCAAGCAAAGCTTAACCTCGCTGAATATGATTAAAGATGAGTTGAATATTGCCTATCGCCAGCTCAGAGAATTACTGGCAACTTTTAGGAATGAACAACCTCAATGTAATCTACAAGAATCTTTACAGACCTTGATTAATGAATTCAACCACCGTCTAGGCTTTAACATTGAATTCAATTACCGCCTGACACATCATCAGCACATTCCTGACAGTTACAGCAAACATTTGATACAAATCATTAGGGAATGTTTGAACAACTGTTATAAGCATGCCAATGCCAATTGGATCAGTATCCGTATTTATCCTATCGATGACAAAATCATTACGGTTGTCAGTGATAACGGTCAGGGTATCAATCTGGACTCCGCTAATAAAAACAAATTTGGGCTGGTTATTATGCAAGACAGAGTTTCTATCCTAGGTGGACAATTACAGATAAAAAACCGTAAACATGGTGGTACAGAAGTAGAAATTCAATTTTCAGTGGATTGAAAAAGGCGGATAAATCCCATTATCGACGGCAGCGCAATTTGTTGAATGATAATAATTAGCATTTGCGTTAATTGCTGTTACACTAAATTTGGCTTTATCAGATAATAACCTTCGGTAAATTTTCCAGAGGAATTTTACATGACCAATAGAACAATTGAAGAAAAAAATATTTACCGGCCTGCACCACCTAGACTGGTGCAGGTGAAAAACATTTTCGACGTGACACCTAATATGCGCAGCATTACTTTCACCAGCGAGTGCCTGGATAGTTATCCCACTGAATGTGAAGGCGGGCACTTAAAGATATTCTTACCGCTTCCGGGGCAGACCAAACCCGTATTACCTACTTTATCCCCAGAAGGCCCAATATGGCCGCCGAGTGAACTGCGTCCAATGACTCGCACTTACTCCGTTCGGGCCATCCGCACCGAACAAAAAGAGATCGATATTGAGTTTGCGCTACACCACAATGGCGGCCCTGCGGTAGAATTTGCTTATAGAGCCCAAATTGGTGACTGGATCGGCATCACTAACCCCGGCGGCCCAGATCCATTATTGCCAAAAGTCAGCCATTATTATATGGCCGGCGACCCAAGCTCCCTACCGGCTATTGCCGCGCTATTGGAAACAATAAAACCAGATGCGACCGGGCAAGTGATTATTCGTATCGAAAATGAGCAAGATATTCAGGAATTAAAAAAACCGGCTGGAATAGCGGTTCACTGGATCACCGGTGATGTTGAAATAACTGACAAAATCGTATCTGAATTTAAATCCTGGTCATTACCAACAGAAGATGTCACTTTCTGGCTTGCCGGTGAAGATAAGCTGGTAAAAGAACTTCGTCGCTATATTCGCCGAGAAAAAGGCTATGAACGTCACCAGCTATATGCCATCCCCTACTGGATACATGGCTTTGATGAGGAAGGTTCTCATGTCCTGCGTCACGAAGTGATGGATAGCGCCGATTAACAGCCTTACATATTTATACTCGTTTGATCCCCTCTCCTCCTATTGAAATCAGAGGATGAGGGAATCAGCGATACTAATATTATCAGCCAGATCACTTAAAACGAGGTTTTTAAAATCGAAGAAATGAGATTGACGATAACTTAATCCCTATTGAGTTTGTAACACTTTCTTACAAATTTATTTCTTCGTAAATTAAAAAAATGAAAATTTTCCTTGCTATTTTCTGATGATTTAATAATCCTAATTTAAGTTCCATCACATGGGCAGTATATACCTAATAGATTTCGAGTTGCATCGCGACGGCAAGGGAGCGATGCACCTTGAAATCCATAGGGTATACGTTATTTCAAATAGATAGGCGCCTCCTTTCCGCTTATTTAGCCCCATGGAAAAACGGTGGTGGAACCGCCACATATATTAATGACCCTGATATTCCCACTGGTTCGCATATCATCGGATATCAATCATTAACGTTATTCACCATTATTTCTATTTAGTAAAAACTAACGAATTATTATGACAGTATAATGACAACTTCCCTTCTCCACCGAATGGCAACAATATGATTACTAATGACAACAGAGTAAATAGTTAATTATCTGTTTTGTTAAGTACCCTTACAGTTTCCAGCCAATCGAAAACCCGCATTTTTTGCTTCAATTTCTGTTTTAAAATAGACCGCATTCTTCTCCTGAATCATCTTATAACCTGAACAATGAGAAAAATGATAGATTTTGCTGTTGTTATTCCCTTTAATTAATCCTGTAGAGGAGGCTTCAGATAACACCCGTTGTCTCTGGGTATCAGTTTGGCTATTTCTCTGCCCTTTTCTTTGCTCGCTTTTTGGAATGCCAGAGGCGGAGTTTTTATGCCACAATTGCCATTTCTGCTCACCCGTCACAAAAGGATTGTGATGCCCCATAATGCCGGCAATTCGATTATCTCTTTCCCGTTCCCATTTATTCGGTGGATATTGACGATCCCAAGCGATAAATAATTGCTGTTGTTGGCGGGACATGGAAAGATTGTAACGATCATGCATATAGAAATTAATCCGAGCGACCTGCCCTTTTACTTCATTTCTAGGTTCAAACGTTCGAGATTTAAAATCGGCTTTACTGGTACAACGACCATAATCATTCGGCATATTTTTCGGTAACATTCCATAACTGAAATTACTACGATCGCCATTAACCTCTCCAATTGATGGAGCCAAATTATGCATATCGGATTCCATTGTCCTGAAAACAGGATCGGCAGAGACACAATTCTTCCTCCCTCCATTTTGCCAACATTGCCGCTGATGACCAAAAACCCAAGCAGTAACAATATGTTCCCATTCAATTCGTTCAGCACGACTCTGTTGTGACCTGACTTGATAACCACAGGAAGAAAGGATTACGCGTCCACCGCTCTTACCTGTCCATTGCCAATGACAACCACAATAAAATGTCCCAGTCTCTGACTTAAATTGATCATGATAAATACGTTTACGCAATTCAACTTTAGCTTGTTCAAAGGTAGCCGGGGCGGCAAAAGAAGATAAAGGAGCAATTAAACTGAAACACCCAATATGAATTGCCCAAAAAATAACTTTACGTTTCAATGATAAACCCTACTTATATAAAAATATCATTCTGATTTTAACCTTTTATGTTGCCTCATAATCGACCTATAAGACAAACATTATTTCTTTGCATTTCTTCTTAGCATCTCGTTTAAAAAGAAAGGCTACTCAATAAACAGGTTGAGATATCACAAGAGGGTAGTTATTCCAATAAGTTACAGGGCCGATATACGGCCCCGTGTTATTACAATTTATTACCAAAAGCGCTGGTATTTTCCATTTCTTCCTGTTCCATTTCTTTCTGTAACTTCTTTCGATTCAAGTTCCAGTGTGAATCTTCTGGCATTTGGACCCGAATATCTAAACGGCAAGAATCGGGAATATCACAGGATTCCCCATCTTGATAGAAAATCTTGTTGCCATTGTCATCTATAGATTTGAGTCGCCAATTTTGGAATCTCTCAGGTAAATGCACATGTTGGCGATGGAAAGTCTTAATGACAATAGAGCCGTCAGGTTGAACCTGATCATCAACAAAAATCAGTTCGAGATTATTGTTGTCGCAGGGAACAGAAATTCCCCCATGCACACCCCAAGCACCATCAGCGTTATAACCCAAGATATTTAATATACGATATATACCGGTCCCTTCTTTTGTCACTTCAGCACCCTCTGATTCTTTATTAGTCGAGAATGTGCCATCAGGGGAGATTTCTATTACCGGAGAGGCTTTCTTGAGGTATCCGTTGGTGTCTGGTTTAGCGTTCTTATCGTCCCAAAACTTACGGGTAATTTTATAACCTACGTTTATATGATCTGTACGGTATGTATCGCCTTGATGTAAAAAAACGAGTCGGTGACTCCATACACCATCCACTCCTTCACTTGATAGGCCATTTACATTGCTAAATCTTAACTGAACTCCAAAATAATTAGGTGGCAATCCATATTTAGTAAGGAACGGCGCTTTCGGTACAAATCCAGCACAACCATTGTATAGATTTTCCGATCCAGACAAACGAGCAAAACCCATTGAATGCATTGCATCATTAGTTGATACTGCGCCCACATCCGCCGCAGTCAAATTGATATCCCCAGTCAACGCCTTACCGTTTATTTTCCGGCTATTGAGTACTCTGGCATTAATATTTTCATGCAACGAATTGACTATTTCCTGAGCCAGCTTCTGCGTTACGGCTAGTGTGTCATTATTACCCATCTTATTGGTCAATTGAATAATGCCCTTTTGCGTTAATGAGGCATTGGGAATTCCTGTTATGATTTTCTTTTCTAATGCCTTATTTAATTTCGCAGTAAGTTTAGCTATATCACCATCATCCAAAACATCATTACCAGATTGTGTCGCAATAAAATTAGCCACGACAGAGGCTATGGTTGACGATTGGCGTAATACTTTGTTTAACACATGAGTGGGAACATCATTTGGTGGAAACCCACTCAGCAAATCCCTACTCTCTTCATATCTTTCTTGACTTACTACATTAGCATTACTATTAATAGAAAAAGCTTTAAAATCATTTTTACTCATATACCTTCCCCAAATTGAATAACGTTCATTTACAGTCAATAAGTCGAATTATTAGAAATAATTCCCCATAATTTACATCAGTTATATACCCTTCATCTTTCAAGCTGCTGCTTTGTTGGCTGCTTTCACTCACCCCAGTCACATAGTTATCTATGCTCCTGGGGATTCGTTCACTTGCCGCCTCGCTGCAACTCGAAATCTATTAGGTATAGTCTAATTCTGAAAAACAATAAAAATATCCTTACTGACCGCCCTCCACTTTTAGCAAAAATAAATTTAAAGTCGATAACCAAATCAACTTTACGAATCAGAGTTTATTTTTATATGAACTTTTATACGAATTTTTTCCAATCAAAGCACTGATTAAAAACCAGCGCTTCGTTAATATTTAAGAATTATAAAACTTTAATGGTATTATTCTTGCGGCTTTTCAGGCCAATTAATGTCTGGTGCCGATGAAATATCAACCCGACGCAGTAATACCAAATATTTTTTCCAATCTAGCAATAAAGTTTTTTCAGCTTCCGATGCCATTTCAGTTTCAACCGCATATTGCAATACAGTGATGGCTTCATCGGCTTGTCGACGAAAAATAGCACGTTGTTGTTCTGCCTGTTCAATTTGACCGGCTTTTTGAGCTTCAAAGTCCGTTACCCATTTTTCACCATCCCATTGATCAAAATCGGTGGACGGTTGCTCGAATGTTAATGTTTCTGGTAATTCACCCAGTGCAGCCACTTCTTCCTGTGCACCCGCTTGCTTGTTGTAAGCTATTTTTCCACGGTGGTCAGGAACCATTTCCCAATAACTTCCGTCCTCACTGCGACGCACCGCCATATCATCAGAATCGGGCAAGTCTGGCGCGTCTAAATAAGAGTGCGCTGACAAACCTACGCCTTCCGCCACATATTCGAAATCAGAACCAGAGAATTCTCTCGAATAGGCATTAGCATGATAAACCTTTATCCAGCCGGCTTGAATTGCTAATCCGTCTTCACCTAATATAGCGGTTTCAGTATCTAAGATATTTTCTTGTGTCATTATTATTCTGCCTTTACGATGTAGTTAAATGCGATATTGCGGGGACGATTTTCATTCGCAGTAGGTACAGTGCGAGAAACATCAATTCCTAGTAGACTAAATCGATCCTGAGCCACAGAATTATAAAAAGGCTTTGAAATCATTTCGTTGACTCATATATCCCTCTTAAATTCAATAATATCGCTCAGTAATCAATATATTAAGTTTTCGTACAGATAGCCTCTCTCAATCGGAGAAGATTATAGTCTAGTTTAATAATAGAATAATGGGATTTATTTTATAACTTATGAGGTTAATTATTTTTGTATAATTAGCAGTAATAAAAAATCAAATTCATCGCAATAAAACACATCCAAATTATTTGCATTTACCATCCGTTACCTTATCTTTACTATTTATAGCTGAAAATTTTCATGATAATGTTTCCCATCTTTATTAAAACAAATGAAAAAATAACAGCGACAAAAAAGACCACACTATAGCGTGGCCTTAAGCAAGGTAACTCACCAGTAAAAATCATTGTTTTTCAGCGAACAATAACCTGTAAATTCCCCCGCCAACAATCCCACCAATAATTGGCATCACCCAGAAAAACCATAATTGCTCTAAAGCCCAGGTATTCTGGAATATCGCAACAGCCGTACTTCGTGCCGGATTGACTGACGTGTTGGTAATAGGAATGCTAATCAAATTAATTAAAACCAGCGCCAAACCGATTGCTAATGGTGCAAAACCCGCAGGTGCTCGTCTATCTGTCACACCAATAATGACAATTAAGAAAATAGCCGTTAAAACAATTTCAGCCACAATAGCTGATTGAAGTGAAAATCCACCCGGTGAATGCTCACCAAAACCATTTGATGCAAAGCCACTCGTGGTCGCATCAAAACCCGCCTGCCCACTGGCAATAACATACAGTACCGCCGCAGCAAGAATACCACCTATAACTTGAGAAATAATATAAGGAATAACTTCTACTGCCCTGAAACGACCACCAGCCCAAAGACCAATTGTTACAGCAGGATTAAAATGCCCGCCAGAAATATGCCCAACAGCATATATCATCGTCAATACTGTTAAACCAAATGCCAAAGATACACCAACAAAACCAATCCCTAATTCAGGAAATGCCGCAGAGAATACAACACTACCACATCCCCCAAAAACCAGAACAAAAGTTCCAAGTAATTCAGCTGCTAATTTTCTTAACATGTTTTGTCCTCATCCAGTTATTCAAAACGAGTTACCTTGCTGAAATTAACTATAGCCAATAAATTAAAATCATGCTTATTTTTACTATAACCGCATAACCAACTGATTTTTGTAGCATCTTTGCCTGATACTCACTTTAAACCGGGATTTAATGCATCATCTATCCCGTGCAGATCAACTTTTCAGTGAAAAATGGATAACTTAAAATCAATTATCACCAAAATAAGTTCAATATTCTGTTTAAAAATAGGAAAATCCGATGCAAAATACCTGCACCGGATTATCACATCAGTATTGAATAGCACAACACCTATTAAGCGATAAGTACTATACGAAAGCTGGCTATTTCATTACTAAATAAATCATTCATCTGACTACTAAAACTGAAATATTCGCATATCCGACAATTCCTGAAGCGTTTGAACCTAATAAATGGGTGGAAATATTAGGCCGCCGGGAACCAATAACAATTAAATCTGCTTTAATCTCATCTGCTGTCGATAATACTTTATCCCTCGGTGATCCAAAGGCTACGGAGAAAGAGATTCGCTCTTTTGGCAAATCTATTTTTTCAGCCACTTTTGCCAATTCTTCTTCTGATCTTGCAATAGATTTCTTGGCAAAAGAATTGATCAGCTCATATTGGTAACTATAACTAATTGAAAATCTTGATATATCAGGAACGGCATGGAAAAGATGTATATTAGCATCAGATAATTTCGCCAAATACTCTGCATGTGCAATCGCTTTATCGGTCAACTCATCTTCTGAAATATCCACTGGTACTAAAATTGTTTTGTACATACGCACTCCTATTATTTATATACCCTTCATCTTTCAAGCTGCTGCTTTGTTGGCTGCTTTTATTCACCCCAGTCACAGAGTTATCTATGCTCCTGGGGATTCACTCCCTTGCCGTCGCGATGCATCTTGAAATCCATAGGGTATAGAATATTCCATTATTTGTTGTGAGTTATTTAACTAAATCAAATAAATTACGGTATAGCTCTATTTTCAATCACTCAGAGTCAAGATGCCACTTATGTAATATTCGATGAATGAAAGGTGTTACAACAAGCCCCAAAGTAATAAAGAACACACTTTCCAAAAATACCCCATATATCGCAATAAAATATTTACCGGATAAACTAACAGGAGCAGGATCTAACCCCTGAGATCCCAGCATGGACAAAGCGTTAAGCAAAGATTCAGGAAATGTATGCCCTTCTATCAGGTAAAACCCAAGGACACCCGGAATTATTCCAATAAAGAAAAACGTTGCAGCAATGAGGTAAAAACGTACCACTCGCCATAAAAAATGGTCCCAACGAATCAGTTTATCAGTAAATTTTTCCATAATTATTGCATCCTCAACAACTCTATGAAACCTTATGCAATCTTAATGAAAATGAAACCAGAGCAAATTTAATAAAAATATAGCAACACAGCGTTAGCTAAATAATATATCAAGCAAGCCATCCGAAGATGGCTAGCCAATCTTTCTCATCATGTTTCACCTTATCGAATAACCAAAACAGATGTTGTCGAATATTTGACAACACCTGATGCATTAGATCCTAGTAAGTGTGTTGTAATATTGGGCCTTCTGGAGCCAATAACAATAAGATCAGCATTAATTTCTGTTGCTGCTGCTGTTATTTCATCTCTTGGCGACCCAAATGCAATGGAATAGGATAACCTGTCATCAGGAAAATCGATGGTATCAAGCAGCATTTTCAAATCATCTTCGGCTTTAATTGTTGCTTTATCCTTAATTTCCTCATATCCCAACGAATATACGTTAACAATCGCGGATGAAATTGGCAGTACATGGAGAATATGGAGCTTCGCACCTGTTTCTTTTGCTAAAGACAATGCATGCTTAACTGCTTTACTCGTTAGTTCATCTTCTGAAATATCTACCGGTACTAAAATAGTTTTGTACATACGCACGCTCCTATATTTACATACCAAACCAGACTACTACATTTAGTATACTCTATATCCTGTTAATTACTATGAGTTATTCAACCATATAAATGCAATGATAAAAATCAAATAAATCATTTATATTTCATATCGATATAAAGATATTACCGATACCATTCACATAGAATTAACATTTATATACCTAATAGATTTCGAGTTGCAGCGCAGCGGCAAGTGAACGAATCCCCAGGAGCATACATCTTTAATTTCATATAGTTATGATCATTTAATACATATAATAATATATTTTTACAAATAAAAATATTATGAAAATAGATGCTGTTCATTTCACTACGTAGTAAAAGTGGGATATGTACAGGGGCAATAACATTAACCCCTGAGACCTACCTCACTGCCGATATAACGCTTTTATTTGCTGAACGGTATTTTCAAATATCCTGGCTTGTTTTTCATCGCCCATTTCTGCAATAACACGTTCCAGATTCAGTACAACTCTCCCTGCATTAGCTTGTCCCATAGTTTTAAGCATAGAAGCCAACAGAACTTTCAAACATGTCACCTCCGTAGCCAAGGTTTCAGTATCGGATGAAGGAATTAAATCGATTTTGTTCATAGTCGTTACCTGTTTACGTATTAATTACGTCATGAAAATAATAATTATACCACATAATTCATCCCCTATTTTTATACATTTTCCAAATAGATCCACGCTAAAAAACGTTAAATTATTGTTAAAACCATTTATTTTATAAATATTTATTTAGTTATTAATTTCATCATAATCAGAATATATAGAATGTTATTATTGTAAATAAATAATACTTGCTATCGTATAAAATAATTCTCTTTTGTCTTTGGAAGAGATAAGTATAATATTCATATTCCTGATGAACTTTTAGGATAATTTATCTATTCTATTGTTTTATATAATCTTTACTAAAAGTCAAAAAATAGACAATTGAAGTTAATTCTTCTGAAACACATTCAATACACAAGCAATATCAATGAAGCTCATGTATGAGCATAGAGCCAGTTGGAGACACTTTTTTGATAAATGTTTTGTTAGTCGATGATCATGAGCTGATCAGAGTTGGTGTAAAACGTATTCTTGATGACATAAAAGGGATAACAGTAGTAGGAGAAGCTAATTGTGGTGAAGATGCGATAAAATGGTGCCGAGCTAATAAAGTAGATATCGTGTTAATGGATATGAACATGCCAGGCATAGGTGGCCTGGAGGCAACAAAAAGAATCCTACGTTATTGTCCCGATGTCCGTGTCATCATGTTGACTATCTATACTGAAAATCCTTTACCAATGAAGGTGATGCAGGCTGGCGCCAGAGGATATCTCAGTAAAGCCTCTACCTCTCAGGACATGGTTAATGCAATTCGTGCAGTTAATGCCGGCCAACGCTATATCGCTCCCGATATTGCTCAACAGATGGCCCTTAGCCAAATTAGCCCACAGCAAGACAATCCATTAAGTTGTCTGTCTGATCGTGAATTACAGATTATGCTAATGATCACGAAAGGACAAAAGGTGAGCGATATCTCTGAGCAACTTAATCTTAGCCCAAAAACCGTCAATAGCTATCGCTACCGAATGTTTAGTAAACTAAATATCAGCGGTGATGTAGAATTAACACATATGGCAATACGTTATGGGCTATTCGACACAGAGAGTCTATTAAATAGTGACGGAACAATTTGATTCAAAAACATTTTTAAAAACAGTAACCAGTCAGCCTGGTGTTTATCGTATGTATGACACCTCAGGCACGGTTATTTATGTCGGTAAAGCCAAGGATTTAAAAAAACGGCTTTCCAGCTACTTTCGTGCACAGGTTGCCAGTCGTAAAACCGAATCTCTGGTTAAAAATATTGTTCAAATAGATGTTACTGTCACGCATACCGAAACCGAAGCACTGTTACTGGAGCATAATTACATTAAGCTCTATCAGCCCCGATATAACGTTTTACTGCGAGATGATAAATCTTACCCTTATATTTTTCTCAGCGCAGATAAACACCCGCGGCTGGCAATGCATCGGGGAGCCAAACATGCCAAAGGTGAATATTTTGGCCCATTTCCAAACACTCATGCGGTACGAGAATCATTAACCTTACTACAAAAACTTTTTCCTATCCGACAATGTGAGGATAGCGTCTACCGCAATCGCTCCCGGCCATGCCTGCAATATCAAATTGGTCGCTGCCTTGGGCCTTGCGTTAAAGGGCTGGTAAGTGAAGAAGAATATCAGCAACAAGTTGATTATATTCGCCTGTTCCTTTCAGGCAAAGATCAGCAAGTTTTAACCAGATTAATTGACCGAATGGAACAAGCCAGCCAGCAACTGAAATTTGAAGATGCAGCAAGATACCGTGATCAAATCCAGGCCGTTCGTCAGGTCACTGAAAGACAATTTGTTTCAGGAACAGACGATGACCTAGATGTTATCAGTGTTGCCTTTGAAGCGGGCATGGCTTGCCTGCATGTACTGTTTATACGTCAGGGCAAAGTCCTGGGTAGCCGAAGTTACTACCCTAAAGTCCCGACTGGGACAAAGCTTGATGAAATTGTACAAACATTCCTTGGCCAATTTTATTTACAGGGCAGCCAAAATCGGACTTTGCCCTCAGCAATTTTGCTGGATTTTACTCTGCCAGAGAAAGACATTTTGTCTGATTCTTTATCTGAAATATCCGGGCGAAAAATTCATATTCAAACCCGTCCCCGCGGAGATAAAGCTCGTTATCTAAAACTTGCCCGCACAAATGCCACAATCGCCCTAGAGACCCGCTTATCACAACAATCAACTATTCACCAAAGATTAGACTCTCTCGCCAAATTAGTTAAGTTAGCAAAAATTCAGAGAATAGAATGTTTTGACATTAGTCACACTATGGGGGAACAAACTGTTGCATCCTGTGTCGTCTTTGATAGCAATGGTCCACTACGTTCTGAATATCGGCGCTATAATATCAGTGGTATTACTCCCGGTGATGATTACGCTGCCATGAATCAAGTACTACGCCGTCGATACGGGAAAGCATTAGATGAGTCAAAAATTCCCGACATTATTTTCATTGATGGCGGTAAAGGGCAATTAGCTCAGGCAATAGATGTCTTTCAGTCTCTTGATGTTGAATGGGATAAAACGCGCCCTCAATTAATAGGTGTTGCCAAAGGCAGTGATCGCAAAGCCGGGCTTGAAACACTATTTTTCGCAACGGAGGATAAAGGTATCGCATTACCGCCGGACTCTCCTGCTCTGCATGTGATTCAGCATATTCGTGACGAATCACATAATCATGCAATAACCGGGCACCGCCAACGTAGATCTAAAGTTAGAAACACCAGTACACTGGAATCTATTGAAGGCGTTGGACCAAAACGCCGACAAATGTTACTGAAATACATGGGAGGTTTGCAGCCTTTACGTAACGCAAGTGTCGAAGAGATCGCAAAAGTACCGACTATTTCCTATGCATTAGCAGAAAAAATTTATAATGCATTGAAACACTAGGTACATTGATGCACCATACTTATAAATTCCACTATAGCCAGATAGTTAAGAAGCACTATGCAATTAAATATACCAACATGGCTCACTCTATTTCGTATCGTCCTGATCCCATTTTTTGTCCTGGCATTCTATTTGCCATTCACATGGGCGCCGATGGTTTGTGCCATAATTTTTATTGTCGCTGCGGCGACAGACTGGTTTGACGGTTTTCTCGCCCGCCTTTGGAAACAGACAACTCGCTTTGGCGCATTTCTTGATCCTGTCGCAGACAAAATCATGGTTGCTGCCGCATTAGTCTTAGTTTCCGAACACTATCATACATGGTGGATAACCCTCCCTGCTGCAACTATGATAGCGCGTGAAATTATCATCTCTTCTCTCAGAGAATGGATGGCTGAATTAGGCAAACGCAGCAGTGTTGCCGTTTCCTGGATGGGTAAGGTAAAAACGACAGCGCAGATGGCGGCATTAGTTGCTTTATTATGGCGCCCTAATTTTGAATTCGAATTGGGCGGATTCATATTACTTTATGTTGCTACGGTGATGACATTTTGGTCAATGTTTCAATATGTAAACGCGGCCTGGTCTGATTTGCGTGAAGCTTGATCGAAATGACGTAAAAACCATCGAACAATCACAGCGTAACAATAATTGTGTTGACTCAATACGTGAAGTAAGTAGAATGCAACGCATCGAACGGCACATGAGATTTACGAAAACAAATAAGTAAATCAGCCAGTTCAGAGTGGTGCGGGAATAGCTCAGTTGGTAGAGCACAACCTTGCCAAGGTTGGGGTCGCGAGTTCGAGTCTCGTTTCCCGCTCCAAATTACTAGTCAGGATAAATGATTGGTAACTTAGTAGCTGATAATTAAGGCGCGTTGGCAGAGTGGCCATGCAGCGGATTGCAAATCCGTTAACCTCGGTTCGACTCCGGGACGCGCCTCCAAATTCAGCCCAGGTGGTGAAATCGGTAGACACAAGGGATTTAAAATCCCTCGGCTGTAAGGCTGTGCGGGTTCAAGTCCCGCCCTGGGCACCATATAAAATTCACTGATAAAACAGTGGGTTAGGGAAAAGAAAAGGCCACCGCAAGGTGGCTTTTTTGCTTTCTGCGATTGCACGAAAATTAAGAAGTGGCGGCAGAATGGCGGCACTTTGGCACCACTGTATAAATCCACACTATCTATTTCAGGCAATCTCTCCCCCTCTCGAAGCATCATCAGAAAAATATTTTTCACATAAAAAAGCACATCTGAACGAATCATGATGTACTTTTTATGATTATTTATTCAACGGATCTAATTAAAAAGACATAAGGCTCACTGATCATTAGTAGATTAATAGGATGAGGCGGAACCATCCCAATCAATGTTGGTGTAGTCACGAACCGGACAAAGGTTTCATAGCTAACGAACATCGTACTACAATTGATATTCTGGCACTGGTTGTAACACTCTTTGGTTTGGGTTGTATGTCCAAAACTGCTGCGGATGTGAGCGGCATGACCACATAGAGAGGAATCTCATCATCGGCAAACACTTCAACAAATGGGTTGCCATAGCTGGAACTGACACTAAACATGACTACATCATATCTAAATCAGAAATCTTTACTTCCACTTCCAATTGCAGAGAAGACATTAACCCACTGTCACTTAGGGATGGGTTGATGGTCGGTGTCCAGTCTCTGACGGGTCAATTTGAAACTTGAAGCCACACACATTGATTTTTATTTTGGGAAACAGCTCTACCAGTTGGATTGAAAATGACACAACCCCAGATGGAATTTTCCCATTCGACTTTGGCGGCATGCTCAGAATTGGCATTATTTACACAGGTATGTTTCAGCACCAATACACTCCCTTCACTACCGATTAGTGATTCTTGTTAAGTAAATTTTGACAAAAAAAGTATTAAGAAATGTTAAATATATTATCAACTACATTTTTAATAACTGACGGTTAAATTTATGATTAACAAACGTTTAAAAGCCGCTCGTTTGCATGCAAAACTCACGCAAGAAAAACTCGGAATTGCGGCTGGCATAGATAAAAAGTCAGCACGAGCGAGAGTATCACAGTATGAAAATGGAACCCATCAGCCAACCTTCGAAATAATGTGTGCATTTTCCAAAGTATTAAACGTTCCTGAGTGCTATTTTTATATTGTAGATGATGATTTTTCTGATGTTGTTTTAGCTATTCATCAAATTCTAGCAAATTACAAACACACTTCTAAAAATTGAATACTGTTTGAGATAACTCTGACACCTAATAATGGCGCTAACCGTATTCAGCGCCATTGGCATAAATTCACCCTTTTCTACCTTTCACGTGATGGCCAAATATCGGATGGATATAAACCTAGCTCGGTGGCAATCAGAGCTTCTCCTTTTGGCCACGGACGATACAACGCGTTACTTAATGTGGATGATGCTAATCCCGCTTTACGTGAAACAGCTGAAAGATTTGTTCCTTGTTTTTTTAGAGCTGCAATAATGTCTGCCGGATGCCAGTCATCAGAGATTTTTTTATGCATGAAAGCCGCTCGTTTACGTGCAAATATCACGCAAGAAAAACTCGGAATTGCGGCTGGCATAGATGAAAAGTCAGCACGAGCGAGAGTGTCTCAGTATGAAAATGGAACTCATCAGCCAACCTTTGAAATAATGTGCGCATTTTCCAAGGTGTTAAACGTTCCTGAATGTTATTTTTATATTGTAGATGATGATTTTTCTGATGCTGTTTTAGCTATTCATCAGATTTTAGTGAATTACAGACACGCGTCTGAAAATTGAATATAGTTTAAGGCGACTATGGGATAAATCCTTTCCCCACCACACCGAAGATCCTCAGAAAAAATATTTTTCACATAAAAAAAGCGCACCACGATAAATAATGGAACGCTTTTTTAATTAGTTACTCATCGGCAACTCTTCGATCAGAATACCAGCACCGTCTGTTGTCCGTTATCAGGATGCGGCTGTACCGCTTCAATCAATGTCGGCTTGGTGACGAACCGCACAAAGGTTTCATGACTAACAAACGTTGAGCCACAATTAATATTCTGGCACTGGTTGTAACGTTCCTTAGTTTGAGTCGTATGTTCAAAACTGCTACGGGTGTGGGCGGCATGACCGCATAAGGGGCATCTCATCATAACGCGAGTACCTCAACAAACAGGTTGCCATAGCTGAAACTGGCGCTAAAGCAACTATACCATATCTGAATCAGAAATTTTCACTTCCAATTGCAAGGATGACGTTAATCCGCTGTCATCCAAGGTATGAGTGACGGTAACCAGAGTCCAGTCTGCCATGTCAATTTCGGGCTTGAAGCCGCTCACCCTGACTTTCATTTCGGGGAATAGCTCTGGCCTTCCCTTCGCCAGTCGAATAGAGAATGACGCCACACCGCGCTGAATTTTCTCCCATTCTGCTTTGACGGCACGCTCGGCATTATCCTTGTTAGCATAAGTATGTTTCAGCACCAATACATTTCCCTCACTGCCGACCAGATAATCTCCCTGTTTTTCTTCTTTTTTCTTCGATTTGGTCTTATTCCGCTTGCGCTTGACGGTGACGTTCCCTTTTTTCCTCGGATTACGGGTATTAAGCCAATTGGCGGAAACGCCGGTATAAGCGCCCCGGTCAGCCAGTGAAAAACGGTGATCGTCTCCAGATTGCCGGGTAATGATAACCGAAGGCAGGGACTGCCCGCTGGCGGCTTTGTTCTGCCCCTGTCGGATAAAAAGCAAATAGCCACTCTTGATAGTGGCAATGGCACCCTCCTGTTTTGCCAACCGGGTTAGAAAATTGCAGTCGGATTCGTTGGTCTGGTCAATATGACTGAGGGTGATGTTAGCTAGCATTTTGTCCACTTTCGGCGTCAAATCGTTACGTACAGCAATAGTGTGCACAATATCGCTGATCGTTTTCTGGTGATAGGACACCTCGCGATTGATATTAAGCATCGCCCGAAAATCTGCGCTGCGAGCACGGATGATTATCTTGTCCGGCGCACCACTGTATTCGATTTCATCCACAATAAACTTACCTTTGTGGATCAGCGGTTCCCCCTGCCAGCCCAGATGCAAGGACAGCTCAGTCCCACGACGGGGCAGAGATAACAGACCATCGCTATCATCCAGCTCAATATCCAACTGGTCAGCCTCAAAGCCCCGATTATCGGTTAGATTCAGGGAAATCAACCGTGACTGAATGCGGGCATTGACATTTTTGTCACCAGCACTGAGAACATACACAGGTGTATTAGTTTTGCCAGTTACCCAATCGAGTTTTAGCATATCAGGTAAAGAAATCATGAGAATAGCCCGCCCAATTTGTGTGTGACACGAGTTTTTAAGTCAGTCATTTGGGTGCGAAGGTCGCCGAACATCTCCCCTAAATTGTCATCCACACGGCGCAACGTGACGGTAAAGTCAATTTTACGGGCGGTACCGTCGGTAAAAAATTCACTTTTGGTCTGGTCGATACTTTCAATAATAAACATGCCGTAAATCGTGCCGCTACCATCCAGAAATGACCAAGCCTTGCCACTCTCAGCCATCAATTGCAGGGCCAGCAAGGACAACCGGCCGCCGGTGATTTCAGGGTACAGGGCACCGGACAGTGTAATAGTATCGTTATTTGGCCCCATAAACTGGAAAGCAGGACGGGCACCTATACGATTGTTAAATCCATAGCGCCATGATTGTTGGTGTTGCAGGCTCTGATATGGCGTGGTTTTCAGCATAAAGACAAATAAACCCAATGCGGCCATCATGAATAAAAGTCCTCGCTATCAAAAAATGAGCTACGGGCACGGGCGCGTTGTTGTCGCTCACGGCGATCCAGTTCACGCGCCACCGCCTGCGCGATATCCTGTACGGATTGCGCAGGAACGGCGTGTATATGAATTTCATAAACAGATCGTCTGTTGTCCTGGCTCTGGTTAGCAACTGAAACTGCCGATGTCTGATACTGTGACGCAGGCAAACTGTATGGATGCAACGGAGCATTTTGGGCGCTGACTGGCAAGACTGCCCCTACAGATAGGGCCGCGATTGTCGCCAGTGCAGCCGTTTGACGGCGACTGGTGACACGGGCGGGGCCGTTGATGATCTCCGGGCCATATTCCCCCACGATGCCAATCTTGCCCGTCGGGATGTAACCACCTTTATCGAATCCACCCGCCAGTATGCCGCTAATCGGACTGGTTGCTTCCTTATAAGCATTCAATGCCGCCTTTTGCCTGGGATCTTGGTTTTCTTCCTGCATAAAGTCGGGAGTCAAGGCGTCTTTAACCATCTTGCCCAGTTCGGAGAATTTCTTTTTCAGGGATTCCCATTTTTCCTCAATGCCTGCCTTAAGATTTTCGACAAATTCACCGCCAATCTTCTTAAATTCGGACGGAATTTTTTTCGTATCAGCGACCAGCTCATTCCATTTGGCTAATGCCCGTTGCTTGATGTTTTCCCATGTGGTGGAAACATAGTTCGAAATGTTGTTCCATAAGTTCTGGAACCACGGGCCGAGTTTGCCCCAATATCGCCAGATCAGGTAAGCGCCCACAGCAATCAAACCGATAACCGCTAAAATGGGGTTTGTCCACATAACATGCCCCAGCCACATCGCCATTTTCCCAATATAGGAAAACACGTTACCAAGACGTAGCATTGAGCCTACTCCCTTGATACCCAACACTGACAGACCAAATTTAACGATTGCCAGTGGTCCCAACAGAGCAACCAATGCCAGCGTAATCGCACCAAAAACCGTCAAAATAATACCCAGCCCAATACTCACCATCGTTAACGTTTTGGTCAGTTCAGGGTTGGCCTTCATCCACTCACCCGTTTTACTGATAATTTTGGTGATACGCTGGGTGATCCCACGCAAGGGACTATCCACACCGCCAAAAATTTGAATACCGATATCTTCCCATGCCGATGACAGACTTTTTAGGTCACCGTCAAGGTTATTAGTCATAGTATCGGCGACTTTCTTAGCCTCACCTTGGGCGTTCTTCAATTCTTTGATGAGTTTCTGCAATTCCCCCGTACCGGTTCTTTCAGCCAATACTGACAGCGCGGAAAAGGCTTCCTCTCCGGCAATGGCTTTGAAAATGCCGGCACGCTGAGCGTTACCCATCTTGGCCGTTTTCTTGTCCAGCTCAGTCAGGATATCCGGCAATGCGCGGAGATTACCCTTGGCATCTTTAGTCTGAATGTTCAGTTTTGCCAACGCTTTCGCGGCGGCGGCGGGCGGTTCAGCCAACCGTCCCAAAATAGATCGCAAGGAAGTTCCCGCCATACTACCCTGAATACCGGCATCACCGAGCTTACCCGTCGCCGCAGCGGCGGTTTCAATATCAACCCCTAAGCCTGCCGCTACAGGGGCGACATACTTCATGGTGTCACCCAGCATCATTAGATTAGTGTTAGAACGAGTAAAGGCACCCACTAGTACGTCACTCACCCGCCCCGTTTCTTCGGATTTTAGCTTAAAACCCGTCAGGATATTGGAACCAATATCCGCCGTAGCGGCCAAATCGGTATCACCCGCCAATGACATCGCCAATGTACCAGGCATGGCTGATCGTATCTGGTCTGGAGTAAAGCCGGCCATTGCATAAAAACTCTGTCCCTGCGCGACCTGATTGGCGGTGAATGCCGTTGTCGCGCCTAAGTGCCGAGCCTGTCGGGAGAATGCTTATCCAGACGGGTCAGCGCTTGCACTTTCGACATCCCCACGTCAAAGTCATAACCCGGCATCATCATCCGTTTAGCGCCATAGAGCGTACCAACACCCGCTGCCGTTGCCGCAGCACCGGTTGTCGTCATTTGGTTACGCACATCTTTCATTTTTTGGTAGCGAGAACGGGCATTCGCCAACCGTTGTTCCTGCTGTCTCAGACGCCCAAGCTTCTGCTCCTGTTGCTGGAGCATACTAGTTGTGTGGTTGATGTCCGCGTTTATCCGTCTCTGCGCCTGTCCAAGCTGGTTAGTTGAGATACCGCTGGCGCGCAAGGCATCACGCTGACGTTGCAGGGACTGGCTCAGGGATTGATTTTTTTCCTCGAACTGCTTGGCTGCGTTTTTTGCCCGCTGTAGCTGGTTGATTTGGGCCTGTGTCGGGTTCTGACTGGCGTTAATTTCACGGTTCAGTGCTGCCACGCGTTCAGTAGCGCTGCGGTAAACCTGCCGGGTTTCTAGCAATTGGAGCTTTACCTTGCGAAAACCATCGATCCGTCCGGCCTGCTGGTTCAGTTCCCGGAGTTGCTGGCGCGACTGGCGAAGGGTTCCAGCCAGCCGCTTGTTAGAAGCCTGTGCATTCTTGAAAGGACGGGTAATTTTATCAACAGCATTCAGGATAACTTGCAGGCGTAAGTTTCGGTCACTCATTGTCGGCCCCACTCCGTTTCATGGCCCGGTAACGCCATGCCAATAATTCAGGCAGGCCCATCTCTGCTGTCACAGCAGGCGGCCAATGAAACACGGTGGCAATGTCCGCCACCAGTTCATCAACGGTTATTGATGCTGGAAATCGGACTTTACCGACTTCGGCAACAAAAAATTAACTACCTCAATACAGAGGTTAATCAGATCGCCGGGCGACATTAGCAATAAATCATTTTTAGTCAGTGCCGGTGCGGTGACACGAGGCAAAACCAACATCATTGAATCGACGTCCATTTCCATCAGTGCCTGCAAGCGGGCACCACGCAGCGCACCACTGTTAGGCTTACGCACAACGACGTCGCTGATGGTGGTTGCACCACGGTTAATAGGTTCTTCCAGTGTCACTGTAGCGTGTTCCGGCTGGACGATGGGGGTTTGTTCAGTCATGGTGAATGTTCCTATAGTGATTTATCAGATGATAAGCGTTCAATTGTTACAAACCGATGGCGCGTCGGTGGGCTTCCAGACGGTCAACACCACCAACGATTTCCACCATATTAACGGTGTCGATTTCGACCAGGACTTCTCCGTCCCACGTCAATTTGAAGTAAGTGTTTTTGGCGCTGACTTTGGTCTGGCTGTTGTCGCCCTGTTTATAGCTGCCGTGGTCAAATTCCGAAAAGCGGCCACGCATTACGACTTCGACCGCAATCACTTCCCCGGTATCATCACGCTGAAAGGAGCCATTAAAGCGCAGAGAAACGCCGTCCACTTTCTCAATGCCCCACTGGCGGTAAAGTTGGGCTTCCACGCCGCCCAAGGTAAATTCGGCATCCAGTGCGCCATCATCCAGCCCCAAGTCCACCGAGGCGGCACCATTCATGCCACCACCGCGATAGGCTTCAAGCTTACGACTCAGTTTAGGAAGCGTCATTTCTTCCACAACACCGATGTAATTGTTACCGTCATTGAATAAATTCAGGTACTTAAGTTTACGAGGTAATGCCATGAGTAGCCTCTTAGCTGTTAATGCTGTTGGCGAAATTCATCAGGTACTGGTCAGTGATGCGCTGGCGCAACAGCAGGTTTTCCAATGGCGGGATCGGTGTGTAGTTATAATCGATGAACAGCTTGCCTGCTTTCAGGGTGTCCTTGGTGTTGGCGCTTTCGTCATACCAACACTGGCCGTCTATCAGGTAACCATTGGCTTTTAGTTCGCGCAGCCTGGCATTGATGCCCTCGATAATGTCGCGTACCAATGAAGGCGTCAGCGGCTTGTCAATTGCCCACATATGCGCATCAGCCATCGTGTCAGCCAGTACCTGCGCCGTGCGTGTGTAACTCTCGAACTGAAACAACGGATCATCCGAACAGGTGCGAGAACCCCAAAAACGAAAACCATTCTTGCGGATCAAGGTTGTAACGGCGTTCTGGTTAAGCAGGTTGGCATCGGTGACAACATCCTGCAAATCCCAAAAGACATCGGCAGAAATCCCTGTCACACCATTGACACCAACGTTGGACAGGGTTTTGTGCCAGCCGGTTTCCTCGTCGATTTTGGCACGCAGGCCCAGCGCACGAGCAGTTGAGTATGCGATAGACTCGCTATTTTTGACCGTATCCCAACTGAGGAAGTCCGGCCAAATCAACATCAGTTCACGCTGGCTAAAGTTGTTGCGGTATTTGATAGCATCGGCAATGGTCTTGCAGCCATAGGCATTAACATAAGCCATTGCCCGCAGCTTTTGAGCAATGTCAGCAAGGGCTGTTGCTACGGGTTGGATATCGTGACCGGGTATACCTAGAATGCGTGGTTTAACACCGAGCTGCCCTTGTGCCGCAAGTAGCGCCTGCATTCCCGTTTTTTTACCCTCGTCGGTAACGCCACCGATGATATTCGACGTGGTTTCCGCTTCGGTTTCCCCTTGGGCCACGCGCACAACAACAGTCACGGGTTTGGACTGGTCGGCAATCGCTCGCAGAGCATGAGACAGTGTGCCCGTTTTGCCGGCCTTACTACTGGCAGTCAAAACGTCGGTTAACAAGACTGGCGTGTTTAAGGGAAAAGCTTTGGTGTCAGCATCATCCGCTGTGCAGACTAGCCCGACAATAGCGGTGCTGACAGTGGTAATAGTGCGCGTTCCCTCGTTGATTTCCTGCACGCGGACGCCATGATGATAATCTTGTGCCATAGCGAAAGACTCCAGTGATGGTGATTTCGCTATGGTGAGCGCTGTGACAATAAAATTCAGTTGATTGGGTAAGTATCAGGAATGGCACAAAGTGGAGGGTATAATAAGGAGTATTAGAGATGTTCATCCTTGAGTAATCAAAAGACTCATGCCGCGCACGATAAATGAAGCGACAATTCTTGTAACTTTGCACAGAATTGTATAAAATTTTATACAATCAGGTAAGGAAGGGAAACTATGACGAAAATCAGGAGCGGTACAGAGAAAGAAATTGCCTGGATCGGCTCTTCTTATGAAGATTTGTTAGCTTTTCCTACAGATGCACGTAAAGACGCAGGCTATCAGCTTCATAGAATACAGCATGGAATAGATCCTGAAGATTGGAAACCCTTTTCTGACATCGGTTCTGGCGTAAAAGAAATACGGCTAAGAGACTGTACAGGTATTTATCGTATTATGTATGTTGCTAAATTCGATGAAGCTATTTATGTATTGCATAGTTTTCAGAAAAAAACTCAACAAACGAATAAACATGATAAGGATATCGCTAAAGTACGATACAACGCAGTTATCCAGCAGCGGAGAAATATCAAATGACCACTAAAATTGACACTGAAATTCGTAGGGTAACTCCAACCGGACATAATATATTTTCTGAGTTAGGTTTTACTGAGCAAGACGCTCAGCAACTTCATGCAACCTCTTTACGAGAAATAGAAAACACATTGCAAATCAAAGAGCAGTTAATGGAAGAAATTACTTTATGGATTGCAGATAAAAAAATGAAACAAACTGAAGTAGCAACGGTGTTGCACATTTCTCGTCCAAGAGTATCTGACGTTGTGAATAAAAAGGTAAATAAATTCACCATTGACGCATTGGTTAATATGTTAACCCGTATAGGAAAACCTGTTCAAATTACGGTAGGCTAAGACCCACATATTAAAGGTGTTAAAGCAATTCAAAACAAGAGGCACCTAGAATGGGTGCTTCTTGGCATTTCAAAAGATTCAACCTTTCGGTTCAATACCTCGTTCCCGTAGTTCCTTACGCAAAATCCGCTTGATCCATATAGCTGAAAAGGCCGACCTCATAAACCGGCACCCGCTCCAACCTAGATCGGAACGTTTATCTACGCAAAAGGAGCGCAGATAGTCCAATTGTAGCGTTAGCCAAGTAAAACGTGTATAGACACTACACAACACAGAGTATAAAAAAACAATTTCAGGGATATTAAAACCCTAATTGTTCTACCACATGGTTAACTATGTGAATCCCTCTTTAGCTACGCTATCTGATGAAACTAGTATAGATAGAAAGTTATCAGCATATTGAGGAATATCTTCTTGGGATTCTTTTTATGAGAATACTTGGCTCTAATGATAACAAATGTGCTATATGAACAAATTCCACAACATCCAATCTTCTTTCACCATTCTCAACCTTCGCAATAAACGATTGAGGGCGATCTAGCGCTTGAGCTAAATTCTCTTGTGTAACTCCCTTTGCTATACGAGCCTCACGGAGTGCTTTGATAACTACTTGATATTCATCAGAGTAAATTGAAACCATATATTCAATCCTACTAAACATTTAGGATTAAATATCAATCGATTGTTGATTTATACCAAAATGGGATTTTTTATTTTATAAGCTTTGATCATTTTAGCTTGTTAGGTAGTTTTTTGAACAGTATTTTTCCTAGAATTAGTCCATGATCGACAGATAGCAAATGTGCTATATGCACAAATTCAACCACATCCAACCTTCTTTCACCATTTTCAATTTTAGCAATAAATGATTGAGGTCGATCTAAGGCTTGAGCCAAGCTCTTTTGAGTAATACCTTTTTCTATCCTAGCTTTACGAAGAGCATTTATAACTAGTTGATATTCATATGAATAAATCGATGCCATTTCTTTAACCTTGATTAATATCCCAAAATCGAATATCAATCATTTACTTAAATATCCCAAAACAGGATAATTCATTACGTTTGTTATATGGAGATATAAAGAAAATGAATAAAAAAGATTGGCATACCGCCGACATTATCGCTGCCTTACGTAAGCTCGGCACTACCTTAGCAGCGGTATTGCGTAAGGAGGGACTTAGTTCATCTACATTAGCTAATGCTCTATCACGACCTTGGCCTAAAGGAGAATGGATTATTGCTAACAATCTCGGAGTACATCCCTCAGAAATTTGGCCAAGCCGATATTTTGATGAGAATGGACAACCTATTGAACGAGTTACCCGAAATAATTCATCAATGTGACTAATTCTCAACTAAATGGTCTAAGTTCGGTATAATATCGAACCTAGGCCATGTTAGCTGCCTAGACTGTCTAACTATTGGAGCCAGTTTATTGTAACCCTTATTCTATTACTCTAAGTTTTTCAGGCCAATTAATATCTGGCACTAAATTAACATCAACGCGGTTCAGTAATACCCGATATTTTTTCAAAGCTGCTAGCAGCGATTTTTCCTCATCACTCGCCATCCCCAAATCTACCGCATCTTGTAACGGAGCAATCTGTTTACTTACCGTGAGCATAAGTTGCTGTTTCTTATGTTCTGCTTGTTGCTGCTGTTCCCGTCTAAGCTTTATTTTATCATTTTCTGATATTATCCACTTTTCACCATCATATTTATGATAAACGGACGGAGCACGTTCAATGAGTACTGGATAACCTTCTTTATTACTGACAATTGATAAACCGCGCGATTGCCCGGCGAGTAATTCATTGTGTTTTTCTGCTGTTATTTCAACGCATTCTTTATAAGCTTCATTATAAAAAGCGCATTCTTTTCTGGAGAAATAAACCATTTATACCCCCCAAAATAATATATATACAACTCTGTCTGGATTCTCATTACTGTTAGGAGTGCCAGCTTGATATTCAAATGTCGATAATGTTGCATTACGTACTAATGTATGGCCTGTTGATGTATTAACACTCGACATACTTGCGATATAGCCAAAGAATTTATTTTTAAAAGAAATTGGATAATTGACTTTTACCCATGATTGTTGACGGGATGCAACTTTAACCCATTGAATCATTATTCCCGTATCCCCACATTGCCACCAACCATTTTCAGATTTTATAGCTGCATTTTGTAGCGCAAGGGTACCGCTTCGCTCAGGTATTAATATATTGTAACGCCGCCGATTGCTCGGATCGTTAGAATAAATATGCAACAATTTTCCTTCTGAGCCGTTAATTCCTACCACATACCCATCTTTCGATTTGAAACGCAATTCAGGAAAGGGCGTTTTGCTATCAATCAGTAAACTCCCAACAGTGGCGCTTTTATCGCTAAAAATACGCAAGAAAGTATTATCACTCTCTGCTCGCGTATATGCCCCTACATCTCCAGCACCCAAACTAAGATCCCCGGTCAACGCCTTACCGTTGATTTTCCGGTTGCTCGGTACTGCGCCTTTAGCCAACACCACCGTTTCCAACAAATTGAGGTTTTTCACAAAAGCATTTTTGTCAGAAATGTCAGCGCCGTTCTCCTTCCTGGACAATCGACTATTAGCATTGTCATTAGCATCAATCACATGCTGGTTTGCCGTGCTTGCCAGTATGTTGACTTCATTCACACGAAAATCGATTTCCCCTTTGGTATACGCTCCAATATCCCCCGCATTCAGTGAAATATCAGAGGAAAGCGCCTTCCCGTTCACCTTACGATTAGCAGGCACACGGCTATTAGCGTTATTATCCGCGACATTTGCCAAGTCATATGCCGCCTTAACCGCCTTCGAGGTTGCCGCGTAGGTTTCACTGCTGCTATCTACCGCGCTGCTTAAGATAACGAAACCTTTATCTTTTAGCGTAGCGTCAGGATGGTTACGGCTCTTCACATGAGTTTGAATCGACTCGTCCACATATTCCCGTGTTGCCAGTACAACGGAGGGATCAACTTTCAATGTTACTATGTCGGTGCTGCTGACAATCAATACCATGCGAATAGTCTGTGTACGCCCAGAGCCTTCCTGTAACTGCGGTTTGTAAGTCTCCGCACAATTCCCGACTGCAATCAGCACGCCATCTTTATCAAACAGACCAATTTCCCGAATCCACCAACCGCCCTCGTTTTCGGGGATTACCTGCTCGGCAATAATCTGGTTAGCGTTCTTATGGTCAACGTTCAGGACGTTAATCACCGCGCGGCGGCGTTCGTTAACCAACCTAGTCTGTGTAGTATCTGGTGTCGGCAAACTTCCGCCACCATCACCAACAGCCATATGGGTGATTTCAATCTTGGTACCCAACGCGGCAGCATTTGCCAGCTTATCCGCGCCCAATCGAGTTAACAGGGCAAAATATTTGGTCCTCATGACTCAATCCTCACATAATCAATAATATGCACTCCAACCCCTACTACATCAGAACCAGTGACGGTGATTAATTCCGGGATATAGGGGTAAACGGTTAATACATCACCGCTGTAACTGGCGACCGCGCAATAATTTTCGCCTCCGGTCTCCAACTGAATAGACATTCCAACCAAATGCCGTGAAGCGGGCTTGGCATCAAAAATCAATCGCTCTAGTTCTTGATAAGTGGTCTCGGTGATACCCGTTTCCATGACGCCAATATCCAACCGGAAAGTGCCGGGGGCATCATTGGTTTGCCACCATTCGATAACACGGATGAGATAACCGAATGGCTCCACCACACGGCGAATAGCGCCTATTGTTCCCTTGTGCTTATGAACAAACATCGACGCCTTAATTGACTCGCGTTTAGTACTCTCCGGCCAGTCCATATCCCAGCGATCAACTGACCACGACCACGCCAGATAGGGGAGTAATTTCACTGGACACCGTTCAGGACTCCACAGGTCACGAAGGGGAACCGGCACATCTGACAGACTGGCGAGGGCTTCAGCGGCGGCCACTTCCAACAGTGATGATCCGACAGGCAACAAACGGTTATTCATCCGATCCCCCAATCACTACCTGCGCACGTGTGCAAAAACTCGCTTGAGTTTTATCCAGAATCACATCCTGCACTGGAGATTTCAGGTGAACACGCTGAACACCAGGCATATGCAAGACAGCAAAAATGGCACTGCGCACGATATCGCGGCCAATCCGGCGTTGTTCGGCAGTGTAACGCGCCAGCCGTTCACGCACAGCCTGCAATATCGGCTCATATTCCGGGGTTGGGTACAGGTACAGCACGGCATCAATTTGATAATCAACAATCTCCGCAGACTGTACGGTCAGGCGATCCGCTACGGGGCGAACATCCTCATCATTCAGAGCAGTATTCACGACCGCAATCAATTCATCACTGGCCGCACCGTTCCTCTCACGTGACAAAATACTGACTGTAACACAGGCAGGCGATGGACTTATCACCGACGCATCGGCAACCCGTCCGTCAGCACTGCGCGCATGGTATTCATAGGACACCACAGGGCCGGCGACGCTTAACCCCTCGAACGCTTGCGGAATGCGTACCCGAAAATCAGCGTCAGATTCCAACACCGTAGAGATAGGCGGTATGGCGAGATTGTTAGCGGGCTGCAATACTAAACGCCGCACATTGTTATTCATCCCCAGTTGGTCTAAGTCGCGGCCTGTGGCATACGCCACCATTGCCGCCCGCGCTGCCTCATTGACGCGCTGACGCAAGAGCAATTCCCGATAGGCGTTTTCCTGCAATAGCTTGGTGATAGGTTCGGATTCCAGCGCCAACGTGCGGGTGATAGCATCGCGATACTCTGGCGGATACAGTGAAATCAGTTTTTCTTTTCGCTCAGCCAGTAGGGTTTCGAAATCCAGTAGTTCGACAACCTCCGGCGGCGGTAACTGACTAAGGTCGATAGGCGGCATGGTCACCCCAAAGGCACAGAAAAAGCAACCGGGACATTGGATAGCTGATATTGGCCGCTGATATCAACAGTCATGTGTCCGGCTTCACCCTGATGGATAGTGATAGCGGTCAGGGTAATGCGGGGTTCCCATCGCTGGATGGCGGTATAGCACGCAGCCATAATTTGCAAACGTAAAGCAGGATTTTGGGGCGCATCAATCAGTTCGGATAACAACGAACCATATTGGCGGCGAGTAATACGGCTACCCATCGGCGTTAGCAAGATATCGCTGACTGACTGGCGAACATGGGCGATATCGCTGATAGCCTCACCCGTCTGTTGATTCATACCAAGGTACATCATGATATGGGGACTCCCGATGTACTGTCACCGGAGCGTACACCATTGTGTCGGTGCGAATCCACCACAACCCCGTTAGAACTGAATTCACCGTTTATATGGGTGATATTACCGCGCATAGTACCGCCTTTTTTCACTTCCAGACTGCCCGTAATCAGATGGTTGGTACAAATGAGGGTCGGTGTATCTAATGTAATCTGATTGCCAGCCATACAAGTGATTTCTGGAGCAGTAACATGCACGGAAGCCAACGCGGTAATCATGGCGGTCTTAATGCCTGTGACAGTTAAGGCGCTGGTCTGTGGTTCATATTCCATCACAGCACCATCAGGAAAAGCGACACACACCGCTTCCGGCGATGCCGAAGGGGCCGGAAACTCATCAGAGAAAATCGCAGGCAGTATAAAGGCTGTGGTCAAGTCACCACCAATGGATAGCAATAAAACCTGCTCATCAACACTGGGCGCCCACCATGTACGGGAGTTTCCCGCTCTGGATGTCAACCAGTGCAACCAATCGGTTTCAAGATTGCCGGTCATAACCCGGCACATGCCCCGTGTAGTATCTACTTGGGTGATGACGCCGATTCGGATCAGGTTGCGCAGTCGGCGCAACAGTTCAGTTAATTGTGTGTTCATGCAGACAACAATGTCACCCAATACCCCTACCTGCACGTCATCGGGTTTGTGTGCTAGCTAGCACACATCCACGGGTGAGGTGAAAAAGTATCTGATCTTCAATATGTTGAATATCGCTCTGTGTCAGTCCCAAAAGTCGCCGCGATGGATATTTGACTTCAATGTTTTTCCCTTTCATGCGTTCCCTTAACCCAAACTGATGCACACGGGCGATAGCAGCTACCTTTGGAGCAAAAAAGATCACGGCTTTCCGGTCATTAGCAGACAAGCGTAAGTAACGCGCGGTAGCCAGTTTCTTAAACATGCGGGCCTTTTTATTGGATTTCCGGGTACTGATCCGATCGGTTTTGACGTCCAGGAAACGCTGGATATCGCATTTGTAAAAAGTACGCTGACCTTTACGCTCGGCATCATAGCCGGTAATCGTTTCACCCTTCTTGCCCTTGCGGATTTGCCAACCTTTCAGGGTGCGAGGTTCACCGCGCCAGATGAACTTCATACCATGCTGTATAGTGAGGGCTTGTGCCTTACGTTGGGTAAAGCGGCTACCGTCAGGGTTACGCTGGGATCGGATACGCTGCATTTGGCTCTGTCGCAAGTCTCGCGCAATATCACGGGCCAGTTGCTTTCGACTGATGGGAGAAAGTTGATTCAACAAGGCGGTTAGTGCGGTATCCAAAGGCTGCAATGCGTCACTGTTCATCTCACCACCTGTCAAATGGGTTTTCAGGCTCAGGAATGGCGCTCACTGTGCTGGCCTGCCCTTGCTGGGTGACCAGTACACACTCGGTCAGTTTCAGATCAATACTGATATCAGCGGTATCATCATTGAGAATATTCACGTCAAAGGTAAAGCCGCTGCGGCGATTGTCAGGATTAGCGAAAATATCTGGCTGGTGCTCACGTATCCAGTACACGATAACCGCCATGAGCACATCCTGATCATCGGGATAGGCTTCAATAATCAGGTTTAGCGTGTATTCATATTCGTAAGACAAGGAGAGTGCCAATGTCGCCAGCACGGCGCCATCTTCAACAAACAAGTGCAGGTATTCAGGGTTGTCACGCAAGTAGGAGATCTTTTCTGTCAGAACTTTTCGCAAGGCGTTAGGCTTATTCATGTGTCACTTCTCTAGTCTGTTCTATTTGTCGAATGGCCTGTTTATCCAGATTGCACTGTTCAATAACCGCCAGTAACTGTGCATTCAGCAACAAACTATCACCCCATGTCATTGGGTCGGATATGACCGGGGGCAGACAGTCAGCGAGCAGATGCGTCGGAATCGGCATCAACGGTACCTGAACGTATTCGGTTCGCGTGCTGCTGCAACCGGACAACAGCCCTATCAGGAACAGCACGACTAGCGCAATCATTACCGACAACAACAGTTTTGATAGCCGCCTGAATTTGTGCAGAATCCACCGCTGATCGCTTGCGATTTTCGTTATTAACCCGTGTGATATCATTGATTATCCTGATGGTTTGGAATGCGTTATCGGTAATGGTTTGCTGTTGTTCATACCGCTGGCTCAGTTTTTGATATTCATCGCTTTTCTGCTGATACTCACCGTAATAGAACCAGAGCAGGCCAGACACTGCCGCCAGCATACTCAAGGTGAGTATGTGCAGATTGAACCTCATAACAGCTCAAACGCCCGTTTAATGATCGTATCGGAATATGGTTGCTGTCCGTTCTCCATTTGAATGATGGCGCAAACCAATCGGGTCATGATCACCGGGTTATCAACATCAATTACCACGTTACAGGGAATACCAACCGACCGGCTCATATATGCAATGTAACTTTCGGTATCATTTTCATTCGGGGGCGCCCAACGAGAAATTATCTGCCGGATACTGTTCAATCCGTATTTTCGTTCATAATTGCGGATAATCTTGATAATGGCCCGTATGCCGTATTCTGGTGATACAAATTGACAAAATGACGGGTCTGTTTGTATGTCGTGCAATCCCAGCCATTTATCGCCGTGGCGGATATTGCCCGGATTATGGTTGCGAACACCTCTAGTCATGTGATTTGTCTCCCAAACGTTTATTGATTGCACGAAGGGCAAATTCACGTAGTTTTTCAACACCAATAAAACCAATGGCGCCCCCCAAAGCCGGTGAAACACTGCTAGGAATGCCAAACAGTTCCAGCCCGCTGGAAACACCCCACGACAACGCGCCACATAGCAACGGTTCAACCCAGCGTTTTCTCCGCTCTACGCCGTCATAAATCAGACGGCCATAACAGATCAATACAGCCAGCAAAGAGCCGGATATTTGCGGCCATAAATTTCTCAGGCCATTCAATAAATCGGCCCATAAATCCGGTTGTTTGTCCATTTTCTAATCCCATAATTGAATGATGGGCATGACAGGGGAAGGAGTGATTTCAGGCAATTCAACCTCGGTACCATGCGGCAGGATGGCCCCAAAATCGGCCAAACCGGGATTGGCTTCTAATACCAGTTCAGTGACTCCCTGTGTTCGTCCATAGTAGCGCCAGCATAAGGAATCCACGGTGTCATACTGTTGTGCCCTTACCCACATTAGATCAACTCCACAATCACATGATTCTGTCCCTGTATCCGGCGCATCGCCCATTGCGCATTTCGCCACAAGTCGTCAATAGTGGTTTCCATCGCCTCAGCCTTTTTACTGCCAGTCTGGGTGGTGTCGATATCGCGGTAATGCTCAGTCAAATTGACTTTAGTCAGGCTAAAGATGGCGCGGTAATACAGATAAACCAGCTCGCTTTCTTCATTAATGCAGGCTGAGGGAATGGCGTTTAATGTGTGGTATCCCTTAGCAATATTGAGCAATCGCCAACGGTTCAGCTCGCGATTGACCTCGACAATAGCGTTGGTGATGGCCTGCTTTAAGCGCTCTAGTGTTACAGTGCCATCGGTGCGCATCTCGTCACGGTAGCGGCTGATCTTGATCGCGGGGAAAAAGTCATCGCCGGCCATAGTGGTGTCGGCATCCGTTACGGGTTCGGTTGAAATAAAATCCATACAGTTCCCCTGAATAGGTGGGCGGTGGACGAAGTTTTGAATGAATCGCCACTCCGTGCCGCCCCAGCGCGTTGGCACGTCCCGTTAACTGTTGGCGTGATCTTGATTGCAAAGTGCTCTGGCGAGTTGCTCCAAATCTTTCTTCACACCAACATGATGGTTCAGTTCTAAGGCCCGACTCAGTGAACAATAAGCCGGTTGTGGCAGGCCATTATCCCGCTGACTGTAACCGAACCATTTATACAACTCGGCAAGTACCTTGTCGGGCATATCCTGATCGTGAGTCAGGTATATCGCTCGCTCCAGCGTGGCAAGGGACATCGGTGACTTGGCGGTATAGCAACGCTTGGCTGCATCGGCAATTTCCTCGGCAATAGCACAGCCTGTTGTACGCGAATGCGTTTCTGGCATGGAGAGCCGATACCGCAAAGCATACTCTGCGATGTCCAGCGCCCCGTCGTAATCACCGGCATCAATACGCCACAGCAAGATATACATCAGTACATCATCCTGCCCACCACGGCCACCCTGTAAAACGCCCGCTACCCACGGCGCATAACGGGGCAGAAACTGCCGTTTCAGTTCGGCCTTGCGTTCCATCGACTGAATACGCTTAAGCTGTCGGCGGTCTTGCTCCAACATCAGCAGCATCTGGTTATAACCACCGTTATTCTGCAAGCCGGGGCCATTCAGTTGAGCCGCTTCTTTCGCCTGCAAGTGCATCCGGTGACGTTGCCACGGGCTAGCCATTCTGGCTCTCATTATCAAAAACTGTGTTTTGCTTGGTCACAATATTGATAGATTGCGGCTGTCCAGTCTGGCTTTTCGCCGCCAGCATTTCGATATTTTCAATCAGGGCCACGCCGCGATAATCCTCAACGACATATGCTTCATTCACCGATTCGTAGTTTTCGATGCGATCACGTTTGGGGTTATCCAACATCGAACGTCGGCGAGTGCCTTCCTGATAGTAAATGGACAAATTATCCAGACGGGAGATAAACAGCGCTTTAGGCGGGAAGTACGGCACCCGCACCGCAGGCAAGTTACCAATGCGTTTCTGGCTGATAATCACGTCCGCCGCCATTCTCTCGGTGTTAGGCTGTACCTGATTGACCAGCGGGAAATATTTGTCAGCCAGCAATTTACGACCACAGATAACCACCAGTTCGGTGTCGTCCTGATATTCCGGATCAATGGCATTGTTGACCGCATCCATGACCAATGCATCAAGATTATTGAAATCGCCGCCATCGCCGACACGGATAATTTTGGCAATCACTTTGCCGTTATCGTCGGTGATACTGCTCATCACATGATCGGGGGCATCCTGCCGGACTTTTTGCAACCAGCCGATATTCACATCTTCCAACATCGGATACTGCATCCTGTTTGAGGTCTTGGCGCGCTTCACCCCGTTCCAGCCGATCATAATGCGATCCAGTGCCTGACGTCGGATAATGGCGTTACGGATACGTAGCTGGAAATCCTTGAACTTCGCCCACAAGTCCAGTTTTTTATAAGTTAGGCTTGTATCAAAACTACCGGACGCAATCAGATTTTTCTCTCTGCCAGTAAGGCTCAGGCCCACGTTTTTAAGCAGTACATTCTGGAAATGGCACGGGAAGTAAACGTCGAACTAAAAGGCGATCCAATCACCTTGAGCAATGGCGCCACGCTGTACTTTCTCGGTACCAATGCCCGCACCGCACAAAGCTATCACGGTAATCTTTATCTAGATGAATATTTCTGGATACCTAAATTTCAAGAACTGCGCAAAGTAGCGTCTGGTATGGCGATGCATAAAAAATGGCGCCAGACCTATTTCTCTACCCCGTCCAGCCTAACCCACAGCGCTTACCCATACTGGTCGGGCAAACTGTTTAACCGTGGCCGCGCCAAGGCCGATCGCAATGACATTGATATTAGCCATCAAGCATTAGCTAATGGCCTGCTATGTGCCGATGGTCAGTGGCGGCAGATTGTCACGGTTGAAGATGCAGTCAGGGGCGGCTGTAACCTGTTTGATATTGACCAGTTACGGCTGGAATACAGCCCGGACGAGTACCAGAACCTGCTGATGTGTGAGTTTATGGACGATATCGAATCCATTTTCTCACTGCAACTGATGCAGGGTTGCATGGTTGATAGCTGGGAAATCTGGGACGATGTGCAACCCCTGATGCTACGCCCCTATGGTTATTACCCTGTCTGGATCGGTTATGACCCCGCTAAAGGTGGCGAGAATGGCGACAGTGCCGGCTGTGTCGTAGTCGCTCCACCGCTAGTACCAGGCGGCAAGTTCCGCATCCTTGAACGTCATCAGTGGCGTGGAATGAACTTTCGCGCCCAATCTGACGCCATTAAGCGACTAACGGAACAGTATAACGTCGAGTATATCGGCATTGACTCGACTGGCGTCGGACATGGAGTTTACCAAAACGTCAAAGAGTTTTTCCCATCCGTGCGGGAATTTGTCTATAACCCCACAGTTAAAAACGCCCTGGTACTTAAAGCATGGGACATTATCAACCATCGCCGGCTGGAGTTTGACGCCGGCCAGACCGACATTGCACAAAGTTTTATGGCTATCCGTCGTTCTACTACCGCCAGCGGCAACCGCCCGACCTATGAAACCAGCCGCAGTGAGGAAGCCAGTCACGCAGATCTGGCATGGGCCACCATGCACGCCCTGTTTAATGAACCAATTACTGGTGACACTCCCCACCATAGAAATATTGTTGAGGTTTACTGATGAGCCGTAAAAGCAGAAAACGCAGCCCGGCGGTGAAAACCACAGCCACCGCCAGCTCGTCCACATCTATTGAAGCATTTACTTTTGGCGACCCGATCCCCGTCCTTGACCGGCGCGAGGTGTTTGATTATCTGGAATGTGTGCTGGTCGATAATTGGTATGAACCCCCGATTAGTTTTAACGGGCTAGCACTGTCGTTTCGCTCTGCACCGCACCACAGCAGCGCGGTATATGTGAAACGCAATATTTTAACCAGCACGTTTATTCCGCATCGCTTACTGAGTCGGCAGGCGTTCGACTCATGGGCGCTGGACTTTATGCTGTTTGGTAATGCTTACCTTGAACAACGCAAGAATCGCCTCGGCCAGCCTTTAAAGCTGAATCACTGCCCGGCCAAATTCACCCGACGCGGTAACGACTTGGACACCTACTGGTTTGTAAAATATGGCTACAACAGCCAACCATACCCGTTCCCAACAGGGCAAGTGTTTCATTTGATTGAACCTGATATTAATCAGGAACTCTACGGCCTGCCGGAATATCTAGCCGCACTGCCGTCGGCATTACTGAATGAATCGGCTACGCTTTTTCGCCGCAAGTATTACCTGAACGGTTCCCATGCAGGTTATATCCTGTATATCAGCGACGCGTCGCAAAACCTGTCCGATATCGACAATATCCGCGATGCGCTGAAAAATTCCAAAGGGCCAGGTAATTTCCGTAATCTGTTTCTGTATGCCCCCGGTGGCAAAAAAGACGGTATCCAAACTATTCCACTGTCTGAAGCAGCAGCTAAGGATGAATTTTTAAATATCAAGAATGCCAGCCGCGACGACATACTGGCCGCGCACCGCGTACCACCGCAGATGATGGGGATTATTCCACAGAATACCGGTGGCTTTGGCGATGTTGAGAAGGCGGCCAAGGTGTTCGTGCGTAATGAACTAATGCCATTGCAAAGTAAGATGAAACAATTAAATGATTGGATAGGGGAAGACGTGATCCGGTTTGAACGGTATTCGTTGGATCTGGATGAAGACGAATAGCCCGCGTTATTGATTGTGAGGCCGCCTACTGAGCAGTCTTTTTTTGTCTGGAAGAAATATAGTTTCAATAAATAATTATTACATTATGAAATTTGAGACCAGCACAGCTACCAGACGCCACCGCGCACAGTCGTGACCCCGCCGCGCCTGCCTACTAAATATAGTGCTTTTTATGCACCTGTAAGGAATCGTTAAAAGCGCAGCAGTACTGGTGCTTGGTGGAGCATGAGATCCTTGTTTGATCTTGCGGATTGGTGCGGGGAATGGGGGGATTGTGCACCCTTTGCGCACCCGCAACAAAAGAATAAAAAACGATCACTTTGTTAATGATAAGGATATTTTGATATCGTTAACACCACAGGCACGCGCATAGCGACTGAGCGTATCAATGGATGCCTTAACGATATTTCTTTCTATTTTTGATACAGTCGGTGGTTTGATACCCATTCTTTCAGCAACCTGAGCGCTGGTCAGCCCAGCATGTTTTCGCCATTCAGTCAGCATATTCTGCATCTCAATCGCTAACTCAAGCTCTTTCTCCTCTTCCGCTAACATGGCTTTAAATCGGAGGTTTTCTTTAGTTCTTTCCTCAATATAGAGGTCTAAGTCATCACGCATCATATTTCCTCTTAATCTCTTGATGGTTCTGTCAGTTCATTTTTCCGCGCAATCGCTATCCTGAGTTCATTCAGGGGAGTAGCATTAGTTTTTTTCACAAAGCATCGTAACAGATAGATTTTCTTCCCTGTGGCATAACAAAAAAAACTTCTGGCTATTCCGTCTTTGGCTTTTGCTCTCAACTCAAACAGCCCTTTATATCCCTCTATCGGTTTTGAATGCGGCTCTCTCAGGCTGGTTGGGTTTTCCCTCAAACGCTTAATTAACGCGACCATGCGCAATTCCAGCGAGTCAGGCAGTGATTTTAATTCTTCCTTAAAAGCATCATGAAACTTAATTTCAAACATTCGGCAATCCCCTATTAATGCCTAAATAATAGTCTTTTAGCTAAATTAGCGCAAGGGCTAAGTTAGCCCTTGCGCTAATAATCTCTAGCCTCGCCAAAGAAGCAGCATTCCGTCACCGGATGCGGATCAGCAACGCCAGATATGCAACCACCTCATAGGGATCGTGCCCCGGTCGTTTCAGTGAACAATTTCGATTTAACGAGATAATTCGTCATTTCCTAGAGTGATACTCCGTTGTAGCGCATCATTATTTATTCCTCGCTTACATTAAAATTCGTTTCCCAATCCATTCCATTACAGGCACAGCCATTGAATTTCCGATTGCCCGGTAACGGTGACCATCAGGACAATCAGCCGAAGCCTTGCCATTCCACGGAATTTGGGTGTGATTATCGGGAAAACCCTGCAACCGCTCACACTCAACAGGCATTAAACGGCGCACGACACCCTGCGTTGCGATCAGATCAGTGGCGCTTTTATCGTCTCTGGCTCTCAGGGTTGAGAAAATATCATCCGTTCGGTACTCACCAAACGAAAACAGCCGGTATGTTGATATCAGCCCACTGCCACGCTGAGAAAACAGCTCCTGATTGCTCATTCCAATACCGCTAACGTCGTGGCTCTGGTTTAATGTCGGATGTGGGTTTAGTCCTGACTCCCAGTGACTGCCGATAACAGCACGGCTTCCAGCATTTCCGGTAACTGTTTCCCTCGCCGTTTTGCGCGGTTCAGAATCCCGGCGCATGCTGCCTGGCTCAAAAAGTATTTTTGCGGGACAGATGTCTGTTCTAGCACTTGCGACAACAAACACACGGCGACGTCGTTGGGCCACTCCGAAATATTGAGCATCCAGCACTCGCCATGCAACGGCTCTTTGTGGTCCAGACACATAACCTGAGTTCGTCCATTTCTTCCTTGACGGCTGCAATGGTTCATCTTCTCCGGTAAGCCCCGCAAGAAAACAACCAAAGGCATTATCTTTACTGGATAGAACTCCGGGGACATTTTCCCAGACGATAATTGAAGGCTGTTCGCCGTTTGCTGCTCTGACGAAATCAATGACATTTGCCAACTCCACGAATGATAATGTTAGTTTTCCCCGCTCATCGTCCAACCCATTACGCAGACCTGCAATGCTGAACGCCTGACAGGGTGTACCACCAACCAGAATATCCGGCGCATCGGCCTGATTTTCGGTAATCATAGCGGAGATTTCAGTCATATCCCCCAGATTTCGGACATAAGGCCAGTGATATTGCAGTACCGCGCTGGGGAATTTTTCGATTTCACTGAACCATGCCGGAGACATACCCAGCGGTTCCCATGCCACACTGACTGCTTCAATACCGGAACAAACCGAGCCGAAACGCATATTCACGATAGGTTTTTCCTCATTTCACCAATATTCTTAATCCGCTGCCGCAACACATCGCGGCGTTCCTCCCTCTGCCGCTCCGTCTCTATCGGAATAAAACTTCCATCCGCTCGTAACTTGAACGACTGTTCACCAATGTTAATTTTTCCCCCAATGATTAATGACTTCGCCATAGCCCGGCAAAAATCCATCCCGATTGAATCCACATAATCGATAATTTTTTCGACTAACCGCTCACCCCCGCTGACCGTACCGTAACTCCCCGTACAGTTATTGACAGAACTCGAACTCCAAGGGGCAGAAACCCCCAACCCCCTCCCTTTAACATCAGCGTTAACCTTCGGCACAATTTGCCATTTGATCTCACGAGTAAGATAAGAAGAGGATTCCCCGATACGGGGTGAGTAGACACCTGAAATACGTTGTACATCCTCACCGTAGTCATTGCCCTGTTCGGTGATTTCATAGGACAGACGCACTGTTAAATCTTTCCGTGCCACCAATGGCCCACCCTGAAATTCGGTGTAAGCGAACCAATCCCCCACATCCGCAGCAAATCGGACATTATCCATATCTGCATCAGACAAGATTTGCTCATCACCACTCAAACGACGCAATTCTCGCCAGACGGAAACCGGTGCACCGCCGATCTGCTGAAACTGCCGGATACGCCAGCGACTCGCCCAGGCAGAAACAGACCGTGACATATCCTTAAGAAGTTGACCTGTTTCCCCATCCTTTTCACCGTCCAGTGCGTAACCGTCGATATTCTTAGAGATGTACTTGGCGATATAGCCCGTGGCCGAGCCTTTTGTCTTATCGATAGGCTTCACATGGAATCGTGCTTTAAGTGCCTTTTGCCCCTGTAATTCTTCTGAATCTTCCAACCGGGCGTAATAACACATGATGTCACGCATTTCATCGACATGTTCAGGACACATAAACAGCAACATGTGCCAATGCGGCGTCCCATCATGGTGAGGTTCAACTACACGAAAACCGAAGGCGCTGATCCCCGCACGGGAATAAGCCGCCCTGATTTTCGCCCAGACGTTGCACAGATATTTTTGTGTATCACGGGGACTGGCCCCGTTCCAATTTGAAACAAAGCCACCGACATTATGGACAGCGTGATATTTTGATGGGGCCGTGATGGTATAAAATTCACCGACATAGCCGAGTTCGTCGGCCAAATCTTCAAAACCGCGCATTCTCACCATCAATTCACTACGGCGGACAGCGGGATTAGCCACACTACCGAGTACCATATCTTCCAGCGGCACCCTGTCGCCCTGTTCATTCTCAACATCAAACTGTTTGATAAAATCCCAATTGCGGCGCTTCTGTTCTAACCACTCACGCAGCGTACTACGGGAAACATAGGGAGAAGCTGATTTCTGCACTTGACCTACCGCGATAGCCATATGCTCGGCGCGAATGTCACGCATTCTTTTCAAGCGGGCATACCACCATTGATCCGACATCATGCGCAGGAGACCAGCACATAACTGATCGATTGTGGCGCCTTCCCTGCCTTTGGTGAACTGCTGCCAGTAAGGTGCTGTAGTGCCGACTTGTTGAGTCAGTTTCGCTAGTAACTTATAAACACGGATAAAGCGCTGGTTAGCTTCCTCCTCGTTTACAGGTTGCTGGTCAACATACTGTGCAGATGCATTTTCATAGCTTTCAGCCATGAAACGGGCAATTTCCCACGCAAGCTGCCTGATATCTCTACGATCCAGTGTGACCAGTTTTTCCAACTGCTCAATAAAAGGAAATGGAGTAACACCTGATACATGATGTTTGAATTGATAACGTTCAGTGACTTTATTTAGCCGTGGTAATACGTTCTCACTAAACTGACGCAAAAACGCATTAGCACGACGACGACCATTGCATCCCGACTGGGTAAATATTTTTTTGTACCGGGTAGCAAAATAGAGCGCCAAAAAATCAGGCATATCACCGATAATTTTATGACGCCAGTCATGATCGTCAGGGTTCACCTGCCACATAATCTGTTCAGCTAACGTTGATTCGCGGGGCAAACCGGGCTTGAACATCTCATATTGCAGGCATTTTGACTTCTGGCAATCGCTGTTGTGTTCCTGCAACAAGTCGATTAACTCACTCATGCACTCGCCTCTAACGTCGCAATAATCTCTATTGCTGGCTGACAGTCGCCATTAGCGGCAATGGTGCGCGGTGCTTCTATATCATGGATAGTGAACCCCAGATCGGCATAAAGTTCTTTAGCTTCAATGGAATTGGAAACGGTAACAAGAACACCCAATAATTCATTGAGCTGTTTCAGAGAAGTAGCAAGCTCCTGATGGTCATTATGAGAAAAACCATTTTTGCAATACTGAGTGAAATTAACGCCTTTGGTGAAATAGGGAGGATCGCAATAAACCACATCCCAAAAATCAACTATTTTCAGTATTTCGCGCCAATCGGCACAATGGATAGAAGTAATCTTGGATTTCTTAGCAAACGCCAGTATTTCTACTTCGGGAAAGTAAGGTTTTTTACAGTTCCCAAAAGGTACATTGAATTCACCTTTTGAGTTATAACGACACAGGCCATTAAAGCAATGCCGGTTTAGAAATAGAAATACCGATGCGTGCCATATCTGTGATTTATATTTTACATCGTCAGAATTAAATAAATCTCTCAGACAATAAAACCCATGTTCGCTATTAAAATACGAAAACCAGTCTTGCGCAGAATTTATAAACCCATCACAATTATCTTTGATGCACTGATACATATCAATTAAGTCGCTGTTGGCATCCGCAATTAAATACGCATCATATTGAGTATTCATCATCACAGAACATGAACCTGCGAACGGTTCAACCAATCGTTGACCTGCTGGCAAATAGGGCAGCAATTTATCCATAATGCGGACTTTGGAACCTACCCACTTCAAGATAGTTTTATTCACCAATTCATATACTCCGATAATGCTTATGTTTCAGTTCAAAAACTTCCTGACATGCGACGCAGCGGATGACTCCAGCGATATTCATCCGGCGTTCCACGGGGATGGGTTGGTTGCACTCTTCACATTCAAACGCAGAGACACCGACAAAGCGGTTTACATGCTCTGATATTCTGCGCTCTAGCGTTTCCTCAGCATGTTGGCAAGCACGGTCAATTTCCCTAGACACTCTCCAACTCCCGTGCTTCGTGTTCTATTTTCTCGGCTTCACTGTTCAGCAATGCAGATGAAGCAGCATAATCCAATTTATTTGCCACAATATGCGCTGCGATTTTTAACAGACGAGAAGAAGAACGCTCTGCTAATATCTTACGTTCATCTTCTCTATTTCTTTTAATTAATTGCTCTATATTCATTTTTTATTTCCTATTTTTAGGCAATAAAAACCCTGCGAATTTACGCATTAATTTCTTAAATTATGCTTTAAATTAATATTGGGCTGATTTTGGCAATGCCAATTTATCTGGCAATATAGACGCCACAGCCCGAAGTTGATTAATTGCCAGTATTAATGAGCGCCGCTCCTCTATTGTTAATTCCTTAAACTCGACGTGATAACGTTCTTTATCAAAACCTGCCAAGTGAAAAATTAAATGCAAAACCCGTTCATTATTTCTAACGCGATTATTTGTGCGATCGCGCATAGTTTCAATGAAATCTGCTAATTTGTTATTATTTCCTTTATTATCACAAAAATACCAATTACGCGCCTCAGATGCTTTATTGAGACCATCGATTTTCTCATCCAGTGTTAAGACAACCGCACGGCACGGTTCTGTATTCGCCATTTCATCACCTGTAAATAAAAACTAATAACGGAGTTAATATCACAGTTGCCAAACCAATTACCGAAATTACGAAATATCTGTAATGATTCTTTTTTTTGAAATCATCGCCAGTTAATTTATATTTATTCTGGATTCTTATTAACTCGTTCATTTATTTTTCTCCTGTAAAGCTGCCTTGCGAAACTGATGGCTTGTTTTTTTGAATCGAACCGGCCATAAGAATATTCGCCATCACTGACCTGATATCGAGTAATGCGAATGACTGCGTTCTTGCGTAAAGGCCGAATAAGTAATTTTCCAAATTTTACCCGCCTTTTCGCCTTAGCTATTAGCAACTGCATCTTTCAACATGGCAATCATATTAACTTCGACTCTATCTTTAGCCCTTGCTTTTGGTCTGATAATGATCCGACCATCGGCAACCATTGCACGGCATGTATTGAAAGGGATTTCTGTAATTTTGGAATATTTTTCTAATGAAACGTATGCCGATTCGACTTGGATGTTAATGGTTACATCTCCCATATACATCTCACTGAAAATTCTTTACAGCACTTAAATAAATAATGCGAGCCATGCTAGATACTGAACGGCTTTCTCTGGCTGCAATAGTATTCAATTCTTCGTGTTCATAGCTGGATAACCGCATAACAACCGGGTTTTTAGAGGCAATCCCTCTCGGCAATCGTGACCGTTTAGCATGCTTATCTTGTGTCATAATGTTATATTGTGATCCACTAAGTTACCTTAACAATCATTAGACACAAAAAAATGGCCACCATTGGTTCTAGACTACGTGAAGAAAGAATGAAATTTAATCTAACCCAAGTTGAGTTAGCCGATATAGGGGGAATACATAAGAACACCCAAGGTAACTATGAAAACGATCAAAAGTCCCCGGATGCCAAATATCTAGAACGAATAGCAATATTAGGGATAGATATTTTATACATAATTACAGGGGTACGTTCTGTTCAGTCTGATATGTCAGCAGAAGAAAGAAACCTCATTGAGAATTACCGCGCTATGAACGATGCGGCACGTTTAAACATACAGGCGGTTGGCGATTCGTTCGCGCAATCAAACCCCAATAGAAATGTAGGAAACAAATAGTTACGACTCTAAACCATATGATTGAATTTATCAATATTTAGAGTCGTAAGTATTTTTATTATTTCTATATAAAATTAATTACATAGAGAATAAAACCAATAGTGAAAATTAAGCATAAAATATCAATGGCTCTTATTTTTGGAAAAACAACTCGAAAACAAGCAAAAAAACAACCTCAACCTATTTGCGGATGAAACTCTTAAATTATATGAAAACAATAATTAATGTGGATTACTGTTTACTTTTTTCCTTCAATAAGAAAAATAAAACCATTCCTGTTCTTGATATCCCTTATTGTTGAGAATATAGCGTTCCTAACAACAATATATTTACCTATGGTAACAGAAAAAGCGATTTTTGAGTAAAAAACAATTTAATTCATTTCAGTATAGATGAGAAACGACAAAAATGAGTCACATAGGCGTTATTGCCTTATATACAGACGAAGCTTTGTTAAAAGAACTTTTTATTGAATTTGATAAGTTTCAAATAACAGTTGATTCAATAGTGTACTTATTAGCGATTCCCGCTTTTATCAAACCTATTCTTACTTTTCTTAAAGATAATCTGAAATATCTTGATGGCCTTATAAAAGCACTAGATGAGGAAAAATAATTAATTATGGCAATTAGTAAACTCCCTAACGGTAAATGGTTATGTCAATGCTTCCCTGACGGTCGTAATGGCCGTCGTGTCAGACACCAATTCACAACAAAAGGTGAGGCGATGGCATATGAAAGACAATTGCAACAAAAACAAGTTATCAATGTTGATACATCTAATATTCAGAAATTAAGTGAGCTGGTCAACCGATGGTATGAATTACACGGAAAAACGTTACGAGATGGCTCAGCCCGTAAAACAAAATTAGAAGCTGTATGTGAGAGATTAAATAATCCACTCGCTACGGATTTTGATAAAAATATGTTTGCTGTTTATCGTGAAGATAGATTAAACGGCAAATGGTATGGACTGGAATATATTTTATCGATAGGCTTTTTATAACTAAATACAGTTAACAATCAAAATTATCAGTCTAAATACATTCTTTTTATGAAATAAATTACTATTCTAATGTAATGATCTCATATTGTAACTTCGGTTTAAATATCCCTGTTCTAATAACGTCTAGAAACATCAAATATAGATAAATTAACAGGAAAACTCACATGTCAATAATGACCACACCTAAAGAAAGTCTTATTCGCTTATCAGAAGTTCAGAGCAGAACAGGTTACAGCAAGGCGTGGATTTATAGACTTATCGGAGAAGATAAGTTCCCGAAGCAAATTAAAATTGGCACTCGCTCAGTTGCTTTTCTTGAATCAGAAGTTGATGGCTGGATAGATCAACGTATCGCTGAATCTCGCGGAGTGGTAACACAATGAAAGCAGAAAAGGGTAGCACAGCGAATGCTACCCTTAACTTGCTATCTTTTAGAGAGTTAGTTAACCATCAGATTTATTGTTGGTTGGTTCAGCCTTTTGGCTCTACACCCAGCCTTTCTAATTCTTTGCGGCCTAATGTTTTTAACCAATTACCTAAAGTCATTCCGGCATCGGACGCAGCATCTTCAAACTGTGCTTTTAATTCTGGTGTTATTCTAATTTGGAAAGTGGGAATGTTATTCCTATCTCTGAGATTACCGGAACGCCTGACACCATCATCATTACCGAAGGCTACGCGACCGCTCTCACTGTCAGCCAGTTACATGATGGTATAGTACTGGCTGCGATTGATGAAGATAATTTACTGACTGTGGCTGAGTTAGTCAGAAAGCAATGGCCTGAATCGAAAATCATTCTTGCTGCTGACAATGACTGGCACGCACAAGACGAACGGGACAAAAACGGCAAGCTAAAAAAGAACGTGGGCAAAATTGCCGCAAAGAAAGCCGCCAAAGCTATTGATGGATGGGTAACACTGCCACCGACAGAGCATAAAGCCGATTGGGACGATTATCGCCAGCATAACGGCATAGAGGCAGCAAAGCGGGCATTCAGCAACGGATTATATCAGGTTGGGGAGAAAAAACTCATGGAAGCAGAAGCGGTAGTGATCCACGAAACTAAGCCCCAAAAGGCCAATAATAATCTGGCACAAATGGCAGCTAGTCAACGCGGGGCATTGCTGGTTGAGCATTATAGAAAAGTCGCGGTACATTCTGAAAGCGAAACGGTCTATCACTATAACGGCACAACATGGGCAACCGTATCGGATAATGAGCTGCGTCGCGCAATGGTGGCAATCTTCGACCAGCACGACACCCCTTACAGCCCAAACGGGATAAACAACGCTATCTGTGCCATGAAATTGCAGGTGCCAGTTATTGGCGAACAGCGGCAGGATTTGATCGGCTTCAGCAATGGCGTGTATGCGTTATCGACACAGCAATTTACCCCGCACCAGCCGGAACACTAGTTAATGAATCATAATGGCATTGCATTCACCCCGCCTGCTGTCGGTGAAAACCTGCCGGATCATGCCCCTGATTTTTACCGTTGGTTATCCCATGCAGCGGGACAGAATGAAAACAAGGTGAATCGTATCAAAGCTGCCCTTTTTATGATTCTGGCAAACCGTTATGACTGGCAGCTATTTATTGAAGTCACCGGCGAAGGCGGTAGCGGTAACAGCGTGTTTACTTATATCGCCACCTTGCTGGCAGGAGAACATAATACCGCCAGTGACAATATGAGAGCGCTGGATGAAGCGAGAGGCCGTTATCAGTTTGTTGGCAAGAACCTGATTACGTTGCCCGATCAGGTTAAATATGTCGGTGAAGGCGCAGGCATTAAGGCCATTACCGGCGGCGACCTGATTGAAGTTGACGGAAAATACGAGAAGCAATTTTCTACTATCATCAAAGCCGTGGTATTAGCCACCAATAACGAACCCATGAGCTTTACAGAACGTAATGGTGGCATTGCACGGCGGCGGATGATATTCCCGTTTAATATTCCGGTCAAAGAATCCGAGAAGGACTCACAATTGCCGGAGAAAATCAGTCGTGAACTGCCGGTGATTATTCGTCACTTATTAAACGAATTTGCCGACCAGAATAAGGCTAAGAAACTGCTACAGGCGCAACGCGATTCTAACGAAGCGTTAACGGTAAAGAGTCATTCCGATCCGTTGTATCGCTTTTGCGGTTATCTGGTGTCTGTCAATGATGTTACCGGCATGAAGATGGGTAATAAGAATATCAGCCCGCGCGCACCGAGATTGTACTTGTATCACGCCTATCTTTCTTTTATGGAAGCGCACGGCTTTGAACGTCCGTGACGAAGTTTGGTGAATCTATCCCCAAAATTATGCTGGAATACCGGAAGGAATATCGGAAAGTGCGCACCAAGAAAGGTTATTCTTATAACGTTGAGTTATCGGAAGAAGCCGAAGAATGGCTACCGTCAGTGCCTAAGTGTCGAGATTTCAAGTCATCTACATAAAACTTTTGGCTTTAGGTCTGCATTCCATACACCATTTCAAGTATCTAACTGTATTTAAAAAAAATAATAGATGTATAGTTATTTTTTAACCATACATCTACTATACATTCTCTTCATTAATCTAAAAAGTGGGTGAACAGATGATACAGTCAGTGAATATCATATTAATTGCATCAAACCAAGATGTAACAAGGCTTTCAGGGTATTGTGCAGAGGGTGTATAACAGAGGAGGTGAAAAAGATTTTTAAGGGGTAGGAAAAAAGCTATTATTTAAGAACTTGTTGCATTAGCTATCACTTGCTCTGGCAGAACGCCCCAGACAAAAAAGCATGTAAGTACAGTAAAAAAATGGAGCCGATGTTCGGGCTCCATTACTCATTGTATGATTAGTTCGTTTGCTTAAGTGTGTGGGCCAAGGAATCGATCGCCATTCAAATGTATCATGTGAGTCGGAGCATCGGCGACCCAAACCTCCGTTTCCCACGATAGATCCATAAGATACTTTGCCATCACTTTACGGTCAGGGAATGCGGTGACATATACCAACCCGGGTTTAGCATTCGCAAATAATTTTGCTAATTCGCCGTGGCGTTTTCCATCAACTGGGCCATGAGATGTAACAGACTCGATTAACAGCAACCAATTACGCTCTTTCCAATAAAGAACAACATCAGGCAATTTTCCTTTGCGGTCAACAATGACACCCAACTCTGCAAGTCGCTCTTTACGGAAATGAGCTTCTTTCTCACCGGTATCTCCGATATATATAACTTCGGCTTCTGGGGCGAAGCGAGGCCCAAACTCAACAATGATATCCTTGATCAGCTGGCTATGGGAACCAGGGCTTAAGATTAGATCTGTACCATCGTTCAGCTTTAGAGGGAGCATTTCCATTTTTCTCGCCATGGCATATTGTTCAACCAAGGTGGAAATATTGCCCATATGCTCCTTGATTGATATATCCCATTCAGGAGTACCGTAAGTTAACAATACAGTGTGTAATTCAGGCGCTAATTGATAGCAGGATTTAGGTGAGTTAACAGCCCGATCAGGTTCATCAGGATTGTATAAAGCGATTCCGCCATCGCAGAATTGGTGAAGTGTTTGTCGGCGGAAAGTTTCACGTGTGTTCGGCGCATATTCTTTGCCATATACATCTCTGCACCAATCCATAATCGGAGTAACGCCTATCATAGGCCTTTGAATTTCTTCCCAACTCCCATCAGGGTGAAGGTCAAGTAGCGCGAGTAAGGTCAGAGCTGAACGTTCATTTATTTGAGCACGAGGCATTCCCAGCAAGCGCAATATTTCAAGAGATTGCTCGATTTTTTCTTGCGCTTTAAGTGGATCAGTAGCTTTTCCTTCTGTCATCAAGTCTAACTCCCTATTAATGATTTCATCAATTTGGTTACTATTAAGAATTTCATCGCTCAACTCACGGCCCATTTTCCGTAAAACTTTCAGTGAAGGATAGTGAATCGATCTCAAATCTGAGGCATTTACTTGGGTGTGCCCCCCAAATTGGCGGTAATATTTGTCCAGTAAAGTGCAATTCAAATAGACATAAAGCCCACGGGCAAGATCTGCATCCATACCAGCTTTTTTAATATGGAAAACGTTGGTTTTATTTTCAAAACCGATCAAATCACCCGGAAGGGATGAATCATACAATGTAGCCATGATTCGCTTTTTTTCATCCTTGCTACTAAACCTTTTTATAATCAAGAAGTAACCTTCATTCTTCCAAAGCCATGACCGCGATGAATCGGAGACCCTTATAGCATTTGGTTTTTTCCCGTCGAGAGGCCAATGAACTTTCCCATTTAAATGCTGGGGGAAAATAAGCGGCACTGATTCAGAGTCCAAATTTTCGCGGAGGTCGTCTCGAAGTCGGAAGTTGACTACCGGCCCTGTGCTAACCTGAATTTTTAGATCATCTAAAGTTGATGTGAAAGGTGACAATCTTTCAATAATACCTTGTTCTCTTGGACTTACTGCGATATGAATGAATTTTTGTTTATCCGCAGGATTTACTATCTTGTCGATGGAAACCTTACGTTGAGTCATATCCGTTGCTGTTATTTGCCCTGTCTCTTCATCAAGATGAAAATCGGACGTTGGGCTTGAAGTGATTGTTACTTCACCCTGTGAAACACCTTTGATACAGTGAACGATAATATTTTCTTGAAGAACTTTATCTTCTGCAAAAGCAGTATTACGAGAGTCAAAAATATGGATGTGCTTGATGGACGTTTCTGAAAGTAATTGTTCACGGAAAGGTTGATAATACGGGCCATTACAGAAAGACCGTGGAATGATTGCCACCAACTCGCCTCCCTGCTTCAACTGTTTTAAAGCTAAGGCAACAAATCCTGAGTATAAATTAACCGTTTCTATACCTGCATTGCTCAGCGAAATTCGATGAGCGCTGGAAGATAGAATTTTTTTGTATGGTGGGTTCATAATCACATGGCTATACGTTTCAATCTCTTCACTATTGAAAAGATTTTCCACGAGTAGACTTGTATCAATAATGTAGTCTGTTTTGTTAACCTTATATGAAAAATTTTCCCCAAACTCCTTACTACAGGCTTCCAATGTTTTATCTAGGAACGGTAACATCACATCTTCGATGTCGTAGACATCAAGCTCTATCCTTTCGACTCCCAGGCACAAAGCTCGATCGATAAATGCAGCTGAAAGCGACCCCACCCCACAGCCGGGGTCAAGTAGCTTTACGTTACTCTTGATGTTGTCGAATAGACTTGCCAAGAACAAACAAATTGGTGCTGGGGTCATAAATTGACCGAACGCTGATTTGGTCTTAGGATTGAGCAGCTTACTCGCTTCTTTTCTGTTTTGTTCAGCCAATTCCAACAGGCGCATCATATTCCTACTTAGTTACAAAAGTTCAAAACTACAAATTGTTCTTTCCCAGAGATGATCCTGAGAATCAAAACGCTTCACTGGATGGCAATGTTACTACAAATAGATAATAGAAGAAGATTGATCTGACCCAAGATTAGATACAACGCTCAATTAGTAATGTCCACTTTTGGAACCAAGCAGGCTGTCAGATTACACAAATAATAGGCCTTTGTTTAGACCTGTTTCTAATTTTGTGTAATCATCCATCATAAATAGATAACTTCACATTATTTTTCATAGCGTTAAAAATTATAGCTAATTTAATCCGACATACCTTATATCAAAACACTATGAAAAAATTACTCAAATTACGCCAACAAAAAACCGATTTAACCCAACAAATGCGTTCACTACTCACCAAAGCCGAAAACGAAAAGCGCTCACTCAATGCCGATGAAGCCAAACAGTTCAACGAATTGCGCAGCTAGTCCGACACATTGAATACTGAAATTGCCCGTTATGAAGCGCTGGCTGATGAAGAACGCAGTCAGGCAAAAAACCAGCCGACCAGCAAAAAACTTAGCAATGACGAACTGCGCCACTATGTTCTGACTGGCGAAACCCGCGCCTTATCTACGGGTGTTCCATCAGACGGTGGTTATACCGTTATTCCAGAACTGAACAAACAAATCATGCAACAACTGACAGATGAGTCGGTTATGCGCCGGATCTGTTCAGTGAAAACCACACGCAGCAATGAATATAAACAGCTTGTTTCGCAGCCGTAGCACACGGCGAAGAAGGTAAGGCACGCGGTGAGACTGCTACACCGAAGATGGAAGAAGTCAGCATTAAGCTATTCCCCATCTACGCCTACCCTAAAACCACCCAAGAAATCATCGATTTTAGCGATGTGGGTATCTTAGGTTGGTTGACCGCTGAAATTGCCGACACGTTTGTTGATACCGAAGAAACGGATTTCGTCAGCGGTGACGGCAGTAAAAAAGCGAAAGGCTTCCTGTCTTATCCCCGTGATACCCAAACTGACAAGATTCGCGCGTTTGGCACATTGCAAAAACTGGAAGTTACCGCGGCCTGATTGACCTGAAATTCTTACTCAAGAACAAATACCGTAAAAATGCCGTCTGGGTGATGAACTCCTGCACAGCCGCTCAGGTGCAGAAGCTGAAAAACGGCAATGGTGATTATATCTGGCGGGAACGTTTACAGGAGGGTGATCCGGATATGCTGCTGAGGTTGCCTGTCCACTATCTCGAATTTATGCCAGAAGGTGTGATCGGTCTGGGTGACTTCAAGCGTGTCTATTTCATTGTTGACCATGAAACCGGTATTCGTACCCGCCCTGGGCACCAAATGAAAACTTGCTGTAAAACAGTTGGTTAGAAATAAAAGGCCACCGTTAGGTGGCTTTTTTTATGACACAAATCACTTTCGGAATATTTTCAGAATATCATTTCAGAATATGTTTTTTCAAAACTGAATAAACATTCATCCTTATATACCTAATAGATTTCGAGTTGCATCGCGACGGCAAGGGAGCGAATCCCCGGGAGCATAGAGAACTATGTGACCGGGGTGAGTGAGTGCAGCCAACAAAGAGGCAGCTTGAAAGATAACGGGTATAACTATCTATTAATAGCAATAAGGGCCAAACGGACACATCATTATGCTGCCCTTACAATGTAGTTAAATGCGATATTACGAGGGCGATTCTCTGAGGCTACAGGAACAACTCTTGACGCCAGGAATCCAAAGCCGTATGGAGTATCCGTGTCAGAAATATTTACCGATTTGAAACTGCCATCTGTAGCTATTCCAAGAACTTGACTAGCATAAAAAGCCCCTCTTGTTGCCAAATGATAGTTTGGGGCTATCATGCCAGCGAATGAACCCTGAATATTTCGGATAGCATCCCCCTGATCAGTTAAAATTCTACGGCCACTATCAACACCTCGTCTATCATCCCAACCCCGAATAAATTCCCCTCTCAAATCAGGTAATTTACCATCAGGATAAGCTTCTGCTAATTTTGGAAATTTTGACTTATCAAAAACCGCCCCATTACACTGCAACCACTCAGCAGGCGGTATGGCAGTCGGCCAAGGAACAGGAATACCTACAGGAATGTTAGAGATATCTGAAATCTTCTGCTCTAATGCTTTATTTAATTGAGCAGTAAGTTTGGTTATATCACCATGATCCAAAACATCCTCGCCAGATTGTTCGGCAATAAAATTAGCTACGACGGCTGATATAGTTGATGATTGATGAAATACCTTATTTAACAAATGAGAAGGAATATCATTTGGCGGAAATTCTGTCTGCAAATCCGGACTTACTTCATATTTCTCTTGACTCACTACATTTGCATTATTACTAATAAAAAAATCTTTAAAATCATGCTTGGGACTCATATGTCCTCCTTGAATTAAATAACATTATTTTACAATTAATATATTCAATTATTGTAAAAATGATTTATCGCAGTTCACATCAATCAAAGTCTAGTTCAAAAAAATAATAATAGGACTTTATTCTCAATGAGAATATTAACTATTTTTGTATAATTGGTTATAATAGGCAATTCAATATCAATAAGTTACTATTCTCTCCCCTCTTTCATTTCTTACTATAATTTTTCTATTTCAAGTTATAGACTGAATTTCTTTCCGTATCCTAATTCCAACATCAACAAAATCATTGTATGAATGACCTGTTTATTCAGGTCATTTTTTCATTACCTCGGCTGTTCCGGCCATTCAATATCGGGAGACAGCGAAATATTTACTCTATTGAGCATTACCCTGTATTTTTTCCATCTCAGTAAAGCAGATTTTTCTACTTCGGTAGCGATATCTAAATCAACAGTATCTTGCAGTAATGCAATGGATTCATTCGCGTGTCGCAACAGAGTTACACGCCGCTGCTCCGCTTGTTCAATCTGATTTGCTTTTAGGGCTACATTATCAGTGACCCATTTTGTGCCATCCCATTTATCAAAATCGGTGGCAGGTTGCTTTAAGGTCAGAGTCTTAGGTAATTCACCCAGTTCAGTAATTTCCTGTTGAGTTCGTGTTAACGTATCGTAAGCTATTTTTCCCCGATAATCAGGGACAATTTCCCAACACTGACCATCTACACTGCGACAAACAGCCTTATCGTGAGAATCGGAAAGCTCTGGCGCGTCGGGATAAGCTCCGGCTGACAGACTGACACCGAGCATGACATATTCGATATCAGAGTTTATGAATTCTCGGGTAATTTGATTCGTGTGATAAACTTTTATCCAACCGGGTTGAATAGCTAAACCATCTTTACCCAATACGGCTGTTTCATGTTCTAAAGAGTATTTTTGTTCTGTCATGATGTTACATGCTGCTGCTCTTACTATGTAGTTAAATGCTATATTGCGGGGCCTTGATACTCCTATATATGCAGAATTCGCAGTCCAATCTGTCTGAGCTTTATAATATACAGCTTTTACCGAAATATTGTTATTTCGGGGAATATCCCATTGCAATTTTGTGAGCTCATTACGCGAGGGGGTAATTATAAAATTACTCGCCCGATCAACATTCTGTACCAAATAAGCCCCTTCCTGCCACGACAATATTGAACGAGATGGATCCACATTTCGACCACTGTCCCAGCCACGGATAAATTCGCCTCTTAGATCGGGCAATCTGCCATCAGGATAAACTTCGGCTAACGTTGGATACTGCAACTTATTAAAAAATGCACCATTACAAACGAGATAGTTGATAGGTGGATAGGGTAACGGCCACGGAATGGGAGAACCCACAGGTACATTAATTTCCTCACGTAATGAATTTATTATTTCCTGAACAAGCTTTTGTGTAACAGCCAATGTATTGCTATCGCCAATCACATTGGTAAGCTGAACAATACCTTTCTGTGTTAATGAGGCATCAGGAACCTTTGTTGTCATTTTCTGTTCCAGCGCTCTATTTAATTGGGTGGTGAGTTCACCTATATTCCCATCGTCCAGAACATCATTGCCCGATTGTGTGGCGATAAAATTAGCGACTACAGAGGATATCGTGGAAGACTGACGTAATGCCTTATTTAGCATATCAGTGGTAATACCATCTTGTGGAAATCCAGTTTGCAAACTCTGACTTTCTTCATATTTTTCCTGGCTAATCACATTAGCATTATTGCTAATAGAAAAAGCCTTAAAATCATTTTTTTTACTCATGCACTTACTCCTTAAGCAAAATAATATTTTTTATAATCAACATATTTAATTACTGTAAAAACAATCCACCTGTAATTCATTCAAATTAAAGTCTAGTTCAGAAAGAAGAGTAATACAGCATTCCTATTTATTAGGAGATTGACTGTTTTTATATAATTAACCGCAATAAGTAATTAAATATTTTAGAATCGAAAACATATCCAAACCATTTATATTTAATATCTGAAAACTATTTTGCTCTTATTCCTTCTATCTCTTCTTGTAACTCCTTCTATTTTAAGTTCCAAGATGAATCTTCCGGAATTTGGACACGAACATCTAAACGATAGTATTCTGAAATGCCACAGAATTCTCTATCTTCATAAAACATACATTCATTGTTCTCATCAATACAACTTAAATCACCAGTTCTGAAAACGAGTCGGTAAATGAGAGTGCTGACTTTTTAAGCTGCCTGCACGGCAGTACACCTTTTGTTACATATTAACCCCAAGCTATTGAATGTTGAAGAGTAATCATTATAAAAAATAAAAAACCCTTTTTTACGAGACAAATAATATTTACTTAAAAATCAATAAATTAAAATTTACCTTTAAAAAAGGGTCAAAATTCCCTCCATCCAAGTAGAACAATCTCTACTGCTATTTCTGATTTAAAGGGTATTTTGTTCAGTCATTATGCTGCTCTCACTATGTAGTTAAATGCTATATTGCGGGGCCTTGATACCCCTATAAATGCAGAATTCGCAGTCCAGTCTGTCTTAACTTCATAATGTACAGCTTTTACCGAAATATTGTTATTCTGGGGAATATCCCATTGCAATTTTGTGAACTCATTACGCGAGGGGGTAATAATAAAATTATCAGTCTGATCAACATTCTGTACCAAATAAGCCCCTTCCTGCCACGACAATATTGAACGAGATGGATCCACATTTCGACCACTGTCCCAGCCACGGATAAATTCGCCTCTTAGATCGGGTAATCTGCCATCAGGATAAACTTCTGCTAACTTTGGATACTGCAACTTATTAAAAAATGCACCGTTACAAACGAGATAGTTGATAGGTGGATAGGATAACGGCCACGGAATAGGAGAACCAACAGGAATTTCATTGGCTGTTTTAATCCGGTTATCTATCTCTTCGCGAGTATATTCGCGTAATGAATTTATTACTTCCTGAACAAGCTTTTGTGTAACCGCTAATGTATCGCTATTGCCAATCACATTTGTAAGCTGGACAACACCTTTTTGTGTTAATGAGGCGCTAGGAATGTCTGTTGTAATTTTTTGTTCTAACGCTTTATTTAATTGAGTGGTGAGTTTGGCTATATTTCCATCATCCAAAACATCATTGCCAGATCGTGTCGCGATAAAATCAGCCACGACAGATGATATGGTTGACGCTTGACGTAATACCTTATTTAACAAGTGAGTGGGAACATTATCTGGTGAAAATCCAGTCTTCAAACTTTGGTTTTCTTCATATTTTTCTTGATTTACCACATTCGCATTATCACTAATAGAAAAAGCCTTAAAATCATTTTTATAACTCATGTATTTTCTCCTGAAATTAAATAATGTTATTTTATAATCAATATATTGAATTATTGTAAAACACCCTCCTTGCAATTCACGCCAATCAAGTCTAGTTCAGAAAAAAAATAATGCAGCGTTCTTATTACTTATAAGGTTAATTATTTTTATATAATTAGCAGTAATTGAAGTTGTGTCTGTATTTACTATTATACAAATATACCCTTCATCTTTCAAGCTGCTGCTTTGTTGGCTGCTTTCACTCACCCCAGTCACATAGTTATCTATGCTCCTGGGGATTCATTCACTTGCCGCCGCGCTGCAACTCGAAATCTATTAGGTATAAATCATTAAGGTTTAATAATAATTCCCTAAATTTTTCATATTTTCAGATTGATTTATTTTTTATCTCAGCAATTTTAACCATCATAATTTCACAAAAAGTTAAAATAATCACAGTGACATTTCACCTAGTCTTACTAATAATACTTTCAATTAAGGAGTTTTTATTAATTACAGAAACGTTAAATCTATTGATCGATACAATATGCCGAGACTATTGACAACCATTCATCAATAATTACCATCGAAAAAATAAGCATTACCAGCTATCATTGAACATTCATAAAAAATATCATTATTAAATAATTTTATTTTAAAATAATATCTATAAATATATTTGCGTGTATTTAAATTTTCTTTATTAAACAATAAAGAATTTAATTAACAGTGTATTTTCCCTTGAAAAACAAATTGTTGCTCTATGCTATAGAATTAAGTTATTTTAAGTGGAATTATTACTTAAATCATTCAGATAATGTCTTAAGTAATCACCAAGGATTTACTATGCAAAATATAAAAAGTAGACTAAACAGCATCACTTTAATCTTAACTTGTACGAAGAATAAAAATATAGTCATTTAAACATATAAATTATATTGGATAATCTTAGAATATGAACAAGGATTCCTCCACCAAGATAAAATATATTTTGAAACGATACAGAGTTATTTTACTAAAAACTCACTCATTCGAAGGCTACTGCAAGAAAAATAGCTATCCTCTTTTACACCCTATAAATATTGATCATTTAGGGTCGCAGAGTATTATAAACTTATCATCAGCTATATAGGGATTAATCATGAACAAAATTAATGGAACATATATTTCACCACAAATAATAAACACGATGGAAGCAAGCAATGAACCGTGGGGAATCAAAGATAAAAATTCACGCTTTATTTATGGTAATCTGGCCCTAAAATCTATTCAAAACATTCCAGCTCCATTTGATTATGAAGGGCTTTTTGATGACGAACTTCCCTGGAATGGAGCAGAGTTTGCGAAAGAATTTATTGATCATGATAAAATTGTAATGACAAAAGGAGAAAGAGTCTGTTCACTCGAAACATATACGTATGGAAAAGAAAAAATCTTATCGTCTTACTTCCAAGAAAAATCACCACTATATAACGATGCAAAGGAATGTATAGGCATCTTTTTTCATGGATGGAAAGCCAAAGATTTTTCATTAATTAACCTATATCAATATTATAACGATCTACCCACATCTATTATATTCCAACCACCAACAGATACGTTCACCCAACGTGAGTGGGATATTATTTTCTTCTTTCTACAAAAATACACCAGGAAACAGATTGGAAAAATATTAAATATTGCTTACCGTACAGTTGAATCCCATATGACCAATATATATCACAAGATAGGTGTTGACTCCAATCAACAACTGGAAGAATATTGTACCATCAACAATTTTAAACGCTATGTACCCGAAAAATTTTTACTATTTTAATAATTCCATTTAGTATTTTCTAGTCATAAAAAACATGATTAAATAGTTTATCTCTGTCGGTATGATGCAATCCTACCATCAATGGATAGTGATATTATCTCGAATTATACCGACAGAGCTTTTATACCTGTTATCTTTCAAGTTGCCTCTTTGTTGGCTGCACTCACTCACCCCGGTCACATAGTTATCTATGCTCCCAGGGATTCGCTCCCTTGCCGTCGCGATGCATCTTGAAATCCATTGGGTATAGATATTAAAAATATCAGTTACATAAACAACTTAATACTTATTTAATTTTTTGGAGAAATAATCAAAGGGTGTCATGTCAACGATAAAATATACCCAAAATTAAATCTACAATGGCGTGGGTTTAATCGAAATTTTTACCATATTATTACCACTTAAGTATTAATAGATGATCAACAATGCAATCAATTTGCGTTAAAAAATACAGGAATATTCTGAAATTGATGAAAATCAGGTCAATTTTTTGCCTCCGACGTTATCTCGCTGGCACTGCCAAAACAGAAAATCATTGATAAAAACTTCGGAAAATGGGGTAAGAATGTGATTGTGACAAACATCTAAGTGGAACTTGAAATACAACTTTATATCTCGGACTATACCATTTTAAGTAAGTTTTTTATTTAATTATTCTTCAATAATTTAATTTCATAGAATTTACCTAACCTTAATTTTATTTAATAATAGCTATTGTCAGAAGCAGGCAAATTCAGACACAGCTTTTAGACTGAAAACTTCATATAGTTGATTATTCTGACATTTCCAAAATATAGTTTACCGAATTACAATGACCTGTATGTGCCGTTTAAAAAGTATTCTTTAATTGATCGAATATTATTCTGATTAAATGCCATTTTTTCGCCATTATTCCGCTCTAAAAATAACACCTTCTTTTTCATTCTATTACCTATCATCGTTATGACAACCGTTCCCTCATTCTTCAGTTAATGACAGAAAGTTTTTGATCTACGTCACTTAATTACTCATGACTTAAAAAGATTATTCATTAATTTTACTATCTAGTAAGTGATCTAAAATGTTTTTATACAAAATAGTATTTTTTGTTATATCCATTAATGTTAAAAGTTCCATTATATAACAATAAAAGGTTTAATTAATAAATATATGTATTTTGACGAGCAAGTTATTATATTCTATTATATTACCAAGGCATTTTGAGTATAATTAGTTAACAAATATGTCAGATAACAATTGAAATAATCGTTCAGGAGTCACCAATGCAACATATGAAAAACAGACCTAATAATATCACCCCACAATTAATTCATATGTGGGAAAACAGCGATGAACCTTGGGGAGCTAAAGATCTCCAATCAAGATTTATTTATGCCAATTCTGCTTTTTATCAACTGCTCAATTTGCCTGAAGATTTCGATATTACCGGGCTTTCAACAGGTGAATTACCCTCACCTATTGCAGAATATGAAAAAGAATTCCACCTTCAGGATCAAAAAGTTCTTCAAACAATGCAACGCGTTAGTTCACTAGAAACGCATCCATTTGAAGAGCATAAGATTAAACAAATCTATCTTTGTAATAAATACCCACTTTGTGATGAAGATGGCAATTGTATTGGGCTCACTTTTCATATGTGCAAAACCAAAAACTTTTCTACTGCTTACTATTATGAAAAAACCCTTCCGGCGACGTTGGAATTTACCGCCCCTAATGACAAATTAACACAAACTGAATGGGAAATTCTCTTTCTAACTCTGCGCTCATTAGATGAAGAAAAAATCGGTGAAGAGTTAATGATAAGTCCCGAAGATGTAGTTAATCATATTCAATCAATTTACCAAAAGTTCAATTTGCCATTACACGAAGAATTAAAAGATTTCTGTAAAGAAAATAAACTTGATCTTTATATTCCGGCAAGATTCGTCACTATTGGTAGTTTAGAGTTAAATTGATTATAAGATTAAATATCAATAATCTAACTTTAAGACTAGAAAGAGGAGTGATGACATGGACAATAAATTAATTATTTCACCTCAAGTTATTAATACAATGGAGCAGAGTAATGCCCCCTGGGCAATAAAGGATAAAAACTCATGCCACATTCATGTCAATCAGGCATGTAAAAGTCTTCTCAATATTTCATGTTCTTTTGACTTTGAAGGGATTTATGATCATGAATTACCCTGGGATGGGGCCGAATTTGCCAAAGAGTACATCGCTCATGATCAAAAGGTGATGGAAAAAGAAGAAAGAGTATGTTTGCTTTTAACACATACTTTTGGAAAGGAACAAATTCTTTCGTCTTATTTTTTTGAAAAATACCCTCTTTATCATGAAGATGGAAGCTGTATAGGTACTATATATCATGGCTGGCAAGCTCAGGATTTCTCATTAACCCGGCTATTTCATGGAAAATTGCCAGCCAATATTATGTTCCAGCCACCGACCGATCTCTTTACTCAACGGGAATGGGATATTATTTTCCTAATGTTACACAAGTATACCAGTAAACAAATCGGCAGAATGTTAAATATTTCCTACCGTACGATTGAAACCCATATCTCACGCATATATAAACGGATTGGTGTTCATTCGAGTTACCAATTGGAAGAATATTGTCGCACCAATGATTATGATCTCTATGTGCCAAAAAGATTTGTGAATCCAGAAAGCAGAATGTTCCCTTAGCCATTAGATTAAAAGGAGTTGTTAGTAATATGAATAAAAACTATATAATCTCTCCTCAGGTTATTAACACAATGGAGCAAAGTAATGAACCTTGGGGAATAAGAGATAAAAACTCATGTTTTGTTTACGGTAATTCAGCAACAAAAAAGCTTATTCATAATTTTAAAGAATCATTTGATTATGAAGGGTTTTATGATCATGAATTGCCTTGGGATGGGGCAGAATTTGCCAAAGAATACATTGCTCATGATAGAAAAGTGATGGAAAAAGAAGAAAGAGTATATTCACTTATAACACATACATTTGGAAAAGAACAAATTCTATCATCTTATTTTTTTGAAAAACAACCTCTTTATCATGAAGATGGAAGCTGTATAGGTACTATATATCATGGCTGGCAAGCCCAGGATTTTTCATTAACCCGGCTATTTTATGGAAAACTGCCAGCAAATATTATATTCCAGCCACCGACCGATCTCTTTACTCAACGGGAATGGGATGTTATTTTCCTCCTGTTACATAAATATACCAGTAAGCAAATCGGTAGAATGTTAAATATTTCCTACCGTACGGTTGAAACCCATATCTCACGCATATATAAACGGATTGGTGTTCATTCCAGTTACCAATTGGAAGAGTTTTGTCGCACCAATGATTATGATCTCTATGTGCCAAAAAGATTTGTGCATCCAGAAAGCAGAATGTTCCCTTAGCCATTAGATTAAAAGGAGCTCTCACTAACATGAAGAAGAACTATATAATATCACCTCAAATCATTAATACATTAGAGCAAAGCAATGAGCCCTGGGGAATAAAGGATGAAAATACACGCTATATTTATGTCAATCAGGCATGTAAGCGTCTTCAAAATATTTCAAGCTCTTTTGACTATGAAGGACTTTATGAGCATGAATTGCCCTGGGATGGAGCCGAATTTGCCAAAGAATACATGACCCATGATAGAAAAGTGGTGGAACAGGAAAAAAGAATATGTTCACTCGAGACACATGTACATGGAAAAGAACAAATTCTGTCATCCTACTTTTTTGCAAAATACCCTCTTTATCATGAAGACGGAAGCTGTGTAGGCATTATATATCATGGTTGGCAAGCTCAGGATTTCTCATTCACCCGACTATTTCGTGGGAAACTGCCAGCATCTATTATGTTCCAACCACCGACTGATCTCTTTACTCAACGGGAATGGGATGTTATTTTTCTCCTGTTACACAAATATACCAATAAGCAAATCGGTAGAATGTTAAATATTTCCTATCGTACGGTTGAAACCCATATCTCACGCATATATAAACGGATTGGTGTTCATTCTAGTTACCAATTGGAAGAGTATTGTCGCACCAATGATTATGATCTCTATGTACCAGAAAGATTTGTGCATCCAGAAAGCAGAATGTTCCCTTAGCCTTTAGATTAAAAGGAGTTGTTAGTAATATGAATAAGAGCTATGCAGTATCACCTCAGATTATTAATACAATGAACCAAAGCAATGAGCCCTGGGGAATAAAGGACGAAAACTCATGCTTTATTTATGTCAATCAGGCATGTAAACGTCTTCACAATATTTCAAGTTCTTTTAACTATGAGGGCCTTTATGATTCTGATATTCCTTGGAATGGTGCCGAATTTGCTAAAGAACATGTGACTCAAGATAAAATGGTGATGGAAAAGGAAGAACGAATATGTTCACTTGAAACACATACATTTGGGAAAGAACAAATTCTGTCATCCTATTTTTGCGCAAAATACCCTCTTTACCATGAAGATGGTAGCTGTATAGGAACGATATTTCATGGTTGGCAAGCTCAAGATTTCTCATTCACTCGACTATTTCGTGGAAAACTGCCAGCATCTATTATGTTCCAACCACCGACTGATCTCTTTACTCAACGGGAATGGGATGTTATTTTTCTCCTGTTACACAAGTATACCAATAAGCAAATCGGTAGAATGTTAAATATTTCCGACCGTACGGTTGAAAACCATATTTCACGCATATATAAACGGACTGGTGTTCACTCCGGTTATCAACTAGAAGAATATTGTCGCACCAATGATTATGATCTCTATGTGCCAAAAAGATTTGTACATCCAGAAAGCAAAATGTTTCTTTAGCCCTTAGATTAAAAAGGAGTCTCACTAATATGAACAAAAACTATATAATCTCCCCTCAGGTTATTAATACAATGGAGCAAAGTAATGAGCCCTGGGGAATAAAAGATAAAAGCTCATGCTTTATTTATGCTAATCAAGCATGTAATCGCGTTCAAAATATTTCACGTTCCTTTGACTATGAGGGTCTTTATGATTATGATCTTCCTTGGGATGGTGCCGAATTTGCTGAAGATTACATGGACAATGATAAGATAGTGATGGAAAAGGAAGAACGAATATGTTCACTTGTAACACATAAATTTTTTAAAGAACAAATTCTGTCATCCTACTTCTTTGAAAAATATCCTTTCTATCATGAAGACGGAAGCTGTATAGGAACGATATATCACGGTTGGCAAGTTCAGGATTTCTCATTCACCCGACTATTTCGTGGAAAACTGCCAGCCAATATTATGTTCCAACCACCAACTGATCTCTTTACTCAACGGGAATGGGATGTTATTTTCCTGATGTTACACAAATATACTAGTAAGCAAATCGGTAGAATGTTAAATATTTCCTATCGTACGGTTGAAACCCATATCTCGCGTATATATAAACGGATTGGTGTCCACTCTGGTTACCAATTAGAAGAGTATTGTCGCACCAATGATTATGATCTCTATGTACCAAAAAGATTTGTGCAACCTGGCAACAGAACATTTCTATAGCCCTTAGATTACAAAGGAGTTTTTACTAAAATGAAGAAGAACTATGCAATATCGCCTCAAATTATTAATACAATGGCAATAAGCAATGAACCGTGGGGAATAAAGGATAGTTCTTCAAACTTTATCTACGGTAATTCAGCCACAAAGAAGTTTATTCATAATTTTAAAGAGTCATTTGATTATGAAGGACTTTATGATCATGAATTGCCCTGGGATGGCGCTGAGTTCGCCAAAGAATTTATTATCCACGATAAAAATGTCATGACTAAAGGCGAAAGAGTCTGTTCACTCGAAACCCATGTATTTGGGCAAGAGCAAACTTTGTCATCCTATTTCTGTGAAAAATTGCCTCTTTATCATAACAACGGTAATTGTATGGGAATTATGTACCATCTGTGGAAAGCCAAAGAGTATTCATTGACCTGCCTATATCAATATTATGATAAATTACCACCATCCATACTACTCCAACCACCCTCCGATCTTTTTACTCAACGGGAGTGGGATATCATCTTTTTCTGCTTACAGAAACACTCCAGAAAACAAATTGAGAAAATATTGAATATCGTCTATCGTGAGGTTGAAGAACATATGACAAGGATATACCGTAAAATCGGGATTCACTCTAGTCAACAGTTGGAAGAGTATTGTCGAGCCAATAATTTTGATCACTATATCCCAGAAAGGTTTTTATTGTCTTAGATTACGTATTATTTCCCAGTTTCTACATACTACCTTTGTTAATTATTTATTGATAAAATATACAACCCTATGGAAATATGCTTTTCTTTCAATGAAAAATTTACATTCAATAATTTAAAAAAGCAATAATTATCTTAAAGGATATTTATGAATAAATCAGGATTAAAACAAGTCCCTTTTATTACCCCTCAATTAACACATATATGGGACAGAAGCCCCGATCCTTGGTTTGTAAAAGATAAGGAATCCCGTTTTATTTATGCAAATACCAATTTTATTAAAGTCATTAAGTTACCGGAAAACTTTAATATTATAGGGTATACTGTTGATGAATTACCAATACCCGTTAATGGTTTTGCTCATCACTTTAAAGAACATGATCGCAGGGTCTTAGAAAGTATGCAGAAAGTATGCTCTGTCGGCACTTATCCTCAAGGTAATGGTCGACCGCCTAAATCCTATTTTTGCGAAAAATATCCATTGATGAGTGAGGATAATCACTGTATCGGCATTATCTCTCACGCCAGAGAATTAGAGCACTTTACGGTTTATCATTATATTAAGAACAATATACCAACGTCAGCCTGCCTCAGACCACCTAATGATTTGCTAAATGAGAAAGAGTGGGTGGTTATTTTTCTATTTTGCTGTGGTATGAATAATAATGATACGGCCACTGAAATGAATATTTCATTCCATACGGTGGAAAAACATTTTGAAAGTATCTACGAAAAATTATCTGTCAACTCAGTGACAGAGTTACGATTACTTTGCAAAGAAAAAGGTTATGATCTCTATATTCCACCCAGGTATTTTCTATCCATAGGCCATTTTATATTATAGCTAATTAATTTTACTATTAACTGCGACTTATTTATTGATTAATTTTGTTAATAATTAGGAATACAACTAATGATATCACCGACTTTTACATTAATTCAGGATCGATAAGCCTTGATATCGATTTCCCCATACTCAGAAAATATTGCACACATTTTGGATGACAGACGATATATACCTAATAGATTTCNNGCAAGTGAATGAATCCCCAGGAGCATAGATAACTATGTGACTGGGGTGAGTGAAAGCAGCCAACAAAGCAGCAGTTTGAAAGATGAAGGGTATACCGCCCATTGTGGCGGATGTCACTGCATCCAGAATAATTTTCTGCTTGTTTCTTAGCCTTTCATTATCGTAAGGCGACGGCTTGTGCACAACTTTGACTCAGGAGCCTTATTACCGTCTCCGCACCGCTTCGATTGGGATTTATCCTTATCATCCGTCTCTCTAACGAGGGATCAGACTGACGGAATGTACCGGACAACCGGTAAAACAGTGGTGGAATGTCAAATTTCGATTCAGCGCCCACCGGATATGGCAGCGCACCAAGTTTATGAGCAACATGAAGTACTTGTTCAGCAATCTCATCGTAAAACTCCACCAGCAATACTTTCGATTGCGCGTTGGCGATAACCACCTGTTTTACTTGAGGAATAGCGCCCTGATTAAGCTGAGACACTAATGTTTCACTCACCTGAGCCTGCACAGCATGCATCACCGGGGCAAATACCAATCCACGCAATACTTCCAATGCCTGAAATCCCTGTACCTGACTGCCACCGGAATACATACTACGCCGGATGCGCTCTATTGCCGCTTGTTGACCGACCACAACACCGACACCTTGCGGGCCAAACAGTTTAAAGCTAGAGAAGGCCGATAACGCAGCACCCCATTCACAACCGATACGTTCCACTTTCATGGCAGCATAGTTATCGTCAACCAGAACCGATAGTGATGCGGCATTCAGCAGTGATATGACTTCTGCCAACTCATAAGCATCATCAATTTTCTGTCGTGTGTGTTGTACCAACCCCGCCACCGGCGAATGTTGCAAAATCGCAGCCCGTATTTGTTCGGATTGATTGAAATCAGCCCGCACCAGATGCAAACCCATCTGCTCAGCAATCATCGCTGTCGAGGGATATAACGGCGCATCATGAACCAGCAGGCTACCACCCGCATTAAGTAATGCCGCCAGCCCACAACGTATTGCCCCAGTTCCCGCCCCTTGCACTAACACAGCAGCCTCAGCAGAAAAGAAATCGGCAACGACCTGTTCAACACGTTGCGTTATCTGTGGCCGGTTCAATCCCGGCACCAACCCTAAATCTCCGGTAGTGAGAAAATCCGCACCGGGAAAATGGCGGCAGATAATATCAACTAAACGAAATTGCTTGTGCTGCGCCTGTTCCATGCTCAGACTAGGTAATGGATAGGTGTTCAATATCTGCTCTCCCATACTATCTGTTCTCCTGAACTATCTGTTCTCCCGCACTTCCCCTCTATTTTTATCATCACAAAATAAAGGGGAAATTTTATTCAATTAACTAATGCCCACTAGATACCAGATAGATGACGTTAGCTAGCACACCAACCACAATCGTTGCAATCGGCCCAATCGCCATTTCAACCAAAGGACGTTTAGCCGTACGGTTGAGTAGATAAATACCCGCCACCACCATAAATCCCATGCCCGGCAGAATGGCGTTGGCAGCCATCATTCCCCCCACCAATAAGGCAACTTCTAACATGCGGGTAATAACCGTACGAATATGCTCACCACAAGCTTTGACTCCGGGATATTTATCCAACCAGATAGCAATTCTTGCCAGCAGTTTGATTTCCACAAACATAATCAAACTACCGGCAATGAAGGCAATCCACAGATTATTCGTGACTAACCCAGCGACAAACACGAACTTCATGCCGACCGGGCTATAAACCCCAGTAGCAATGGCGGTCATACCGACTAACGGCACAAAGCTGATCGCCCTGGCAAGCGCCACCAACATAGCATTAGCCCCTTCCCCCTGCGCCATCAGTTGCAGTGATACCGGACCTTCCGCCAACAGGCTGAGTGACATCGAAGCCGCTACCGCAGTCAAACCACCACTTAATACCAGCAACCAGATGTTATTTTGAATACGCTGTATACGCGTGGAGAATAGTCCAACCAGCATCTCATTCGCGCCTTTGGCCGGAGCAGATCCCTCATCGGCTTTGGGAGCACGCTGTTTCATAGCAAAGTAAAACATCACAATCATCGAGATCAGCAGGGCTATCCCGTTAGGATCTAATTGCACCGGTTTGCTCAGAGCCCCACCAAAACTCAATGATCCTACCGCTTTCGTCGCGATATACCCCACCAATGTCGCAATCAGCACCCATATTCCTTTGCCATATCCGTATTGATAGGCCACAACAATCGCCGGAAACAGTGCAAAGCAGGCTACGATAGGATCGCCAACTTTACTCAGGTTGCCCATGAAATTAACCGGCAAATGGGCAAAGATATCGACCACAGATCGTAAACCGGTCATTAGAGCAACGGCATACAGCGCCCCCAAAACAGCAGAAAGTATGAAACCTTTTTTACTGTTTGCACACCAAGTACCAATGACATCGGTTCCCAATAATAAGCTATGCACCAGAATAATCGGGGCGGTCAACGAGAACGGAATACCAAAGCCGATAACCAGCCCAAAACTTAGCGCAAAACTGGTAGCAGCCAGGGTTTTACGATTCATACGCCCTTCCAGATGCTCCGGCATTAAAGGACGTAGCCCATCATGAAATACTGCAATACCACGGTTAGCCATCATGGCAGATATCCCACCAATCACCGCCAACAAACCCGCTTTAAACGGATCAATTTCCATTAAACGGCTGAAAAATTCATATTCCATTTTCCTGTCCTCATGAAGAAAAAATAGCCTTGATAATCACCGGAATAACCGCGTCTATATCCTGACCCGTAAAACCAAATGCGGTTTTCCCGGCGTTAACATGGGCAATAATTTCTTCATCAAGCAGGATCTTGCCTGGCATACTGATGGTGGCGCATTTGTTAATACCAACAATAGCAATTGCCATTGCCAAAGCGCCTCCACCGGTATTACAGGCTCCCAAATAGTAATCCGCATGACCACTCTTAAGCGCCATAGCGGCATCTATGTCGCCCATCACGGTAATGGATGAGGTTTTATCCCCGGCCAGACGGCGTAAAGTTTCAGCAATTTTTTCTTTCTCAATTTGTCCTCCAATAACAAATCTCATATGTTTTTCCTTTAGTTGAAAAATAGCGTTGGGTTATCACGTAACATCAAATCAATATCGGTTTGCGTTAATCCCGCCCGGTTTAGCATCGGCACAAAGGTGGTGATTAAATAGGCAAAACCATTGCCACCATTGGCTTTTAAGTGAGAACGGCGGGTAATATCCATCGATAACATGACGCGGTTAAGTAAGCCACGTTGGGCCAGGGTCTGTAACATAGCGATCCGCTTTTCATCCGGGTAGTAATCGTTTTTGCCAATCGTGTCGAACTGGATGTAGGCCCCCTGTTCAATGATGCGCAAGATGTTGTCCAGATTATCTTTAAGATCACAGTGACCAATAACCACCCGTTCAGCATCTACACCGTGCTTTTTCAGTAACGTCAGTTGTTCAAGACCCATCGTGCTTAATGTCGTATGGGTCGAAACAGGACGCCCGGTTTCCAGATGGGCTATAGCCGCAGCATAAAATACTTTCTCTTCATCAGGCGTAATCACCCCCTTGCTGGAACCAATTTCCCCAATCACTCCAGCTTTCAGCGTCGTACCGTCGATACCCCACTCAATCTCAGCGATCATTTCATCCGCCAGTTGTCGAGCTGTGGTATGTGCGACATGTTCAGGAAAAAAGGCAGATTGGTAATAGCCAGTTGAAACTATTACATTAATGCCAGAGTCCCGCATCAAATCCAGCATAAACTGTGGGTTACGTCCCATGTAACGATTGGTCATTTCCACAATATTGTGTACACCCAAGCTGACCAGTGTTTTCATCTCTTCACAAATCAGGTCGTACTGATCCAGCCGGCAGTCAATGCTGTTTTTAAATGACGATAAATCGAGATGCAGGTGCTCATGTGCATAGGTATAGCCGGACGCGTCAATTCTGTTTTGCTGAGTCATGAGTAAGACGGTCCGAAGACGAACAGAGTGGAGATGCATCTAGTCACAGGCTATTTTCTCCATTAATCGGGATAGGATTTCCCTGGCTGTCATAAAGCCCTTCCAAGACCGGATGCCCTGACTGGATACCGCTAACCAACGCCACATCACTGCGAGTAGCAAATATCTGGGTGCGAAAGCACAATACGACAGCACAGCCGACCGGAAATTCACCGCTCAGAGGAAAATGGTAATCAATACTGGTGTCATCCATCGGTAACAGGTGAGTGGCGGTGATCTGGCCGTTTGGCAGGAATATCAGCGCGTTATGCGCCCGTCCACGACGGTAATAACCGCCCCCATAGCAGTAACTGTTACCGTTAAATCGGTGGGATATTTCCGTCAGATAGAGCATAGCAATGCGTTCTGGCTGCTCTCCCCGAAAATTGGCAAGGATTGTTCCTGTTAGCGCATGTCCAGGCTCGGTATGGGTAACTCCATACTTTGCCAGTAACGGCAGTGTGCTACAGCTTGACGCCGACGGCGCATTTATCTGCGTCACCTCAACCCCAGTTTGGCGTAAAATGTCTTTTGCTTTTAGTAAAGTAAATAAGTTTGGCGCCGGCAGTGTCTGCTGCTGATCCTCTTGCCACAGCAAGCAAGGAAAATGTGTCAACCCCGTCAGTTTTACACCGGGCATTGCCATAATGCGCTGAACGATGGTGTGCAATGCCGACAAGTGAAAACCCGCTTCCTGACCTGGATATAAATGATCATGATCATCATAGATTTTCAGCATAATGCGTTGCACATTTCCCTCACGCTGCGCCAGACTGGAAATTTCCTCCGCTTTTTCTAAAGAAAATACTGTGATCACTTCCGGATGTTGCTGCATCACTGAAGAGACCATATTTCGAGGGATCTGTACCAGATGGCCTACATGAGTTACCGGGATCTTGCCATTCATCAAGACTCTGGCTTCTTTAAAATCCACCACGGTGACACCCTGATAACCCAGTTCTATCAGTTTACGTGCCAACCAAGAGTTACGCCCAACCTGTTTGGTCATCAGATAGAGCGCAATACCATGATGCTCCGCTACCGCAAGCAATCGTCTGGCATTTTCTAAAACCTGATCAACGTCGATAACATAAGTATCAGGCAGTAAGACCCCTCGCGCCCACAACATCTGGGCTGCCTCAATCAGTGCCGGATTTTGTTTGTTCAGCGCATGCATAAACATGCTGTACCTCCTGTACTCCTTCGGCGATCAATGCCATTGCAATAAGCTAGATGTTAAATCATCATTTTTTTGAATATTTGATGGAAAAAAAATTCCCTTCATCTCTGTTGTTGTGCTACCACTGCCCCCTTGCCGCCCAAAGGCTAAACAAGTTTGCTAGCAGATAACCCTCCTCACAGGGATGTAATTGCACGTCAAAATGTGCCAACAGCGAAGCGTTAATCGCTTGCAAATGAGAAAAGACACCCGATTGACGTACTTCCATCAGCAGTTCAACATCCATTGAACCGATTTGTTCTCCCCGGCGTGAGCGCATCAACGCATTAGCCATATGTGTTATTACTATTTCCCCTAGCGCATTCCTGACAGGGATTTCCCAATCATTTTCAAGCTGTACCACAACTTGTAACAGGCCATCACAGATATCCTGATCAATGACATTTCCCTGACAGAGCAGATTCAGTCGATTTTCCATTTCGTTAACTCCATCCATGCCAAATTAATAACTTGGGTCCTGCTGGCCTGCCAGTACACGTTGTTGATGAGCCAACAACTCTGTTTTATTCACCATAGTACGTAAAAGTTGTTGAATCAGAATGTCATCAGCTCTGGTTAAAACTACCGCTTCAGAGGCTTGGATAAAACATGCACTTCCACGCAGCGGTACTGCAATAAGCTCCCTAGAACTGAGTTCAACTTCTCTGCTAACGTTCCAGATCACTGCATCAATGTCACCTTTCGCTACCTTATACAGGCTCTCGTGGTAAGAAATATCCACCAACGTGATATCCTGCCCGGCAAAGTACACTTCTGTCATGATTTTCTGGTCGGCAGAACGATGATCCAGCCCAACACGACGGATATTATGTTCACCTCCTTTACGATAAATCAGTTGGTGTGCACCAACATAGGTATGTGGCCCCAATTCAAGCACGGTACAAACATCACCTTGTGCCAGATAAGTTTGCGCCGCCAAATGTGATACCACTGCCAAGTCATAAATACCCTTACGCAAGCATTCCACCCTAGCATCTGAACCTCTCATGTGGGCAAAGTAAAATGGAATGCCCTCAAATTGCGCTTTCAAACCGCTCGCCAGCCCCTCATACAATCGGGTATAAGGCAGCGGCATTGCACAAACCACGTTACTAATATCAGCATGGGCTAACAGTGCCTTGTGATCCATACTGACCAGATAGCTGCCATTGCGCCCCCGCCGTTCCACGTAAACCGCACCAGAACTCTCCAATTTTTTTAATGCAAATTGAACTAACCCAACAGACAACCCATAGTCAGATGACAGCTCTTCAATCGTTTTCAACCGATTACCACAGCGCTCACCTAGCAGATAACGTGCCAGACACGCCTGAGCAACCCCCTCTTTTTTAAGCAGCCCATGACTCATAATAATTCTTCATTTTTTTGAATGTATTTATATCCAATTTAAGCAGGCAAATAACAATCGGAAAATAGCAAAAATGCGAATGAGGTCACGAATAAATAGGTAATTTTCTGCAATTTCAATGATTTTAGCTTGATAACTAATAATTTCTGTTTTTATGTTTTAGTCGTGGTCGTTTCTGGACGCTTAAGCAGTGCATAGATCAATCCCGCCAACAAGGTACCGGTAATAATCGACATCAAATAACCCAGTATTGGTGTGATAGCACCTGGAATCAACAACACAAACAGGCCACCGTGCGGTGCCATCAACTGCGCACTCACTGCCATAGAGATCGCTCCAGTCACCGCACCACCAACGATACAACATGGGAGCACCCGCATCGGATCGCGGACAGCAAAGGGAATCGCGCCTTCGGAAATAAAACATAAGCCCAACACCAATGCGGCTTTACCACTTTCCCGCTGAACGTTATCAAACTTCTGCCGGGCAATCAGTGTCGCCACTCCCATAGCCAGCGGGGGAACCATCCCCGCTGCCATAATGGCAGCCATTGGCGCATAGGTTTGCGAACTAAGCAAGCCGACACCAAACGCATAGGCAGCTTTGTTTATCGCTCCCCCCATATCAGCACACATCATCCCGCCCAAAATGGCTCCTAGCAGGAGTGCGTTGGTTGTCCCCATATGAGAGAGCCAATACGTTAGCCCCGCCATGATACCGGCGACGGGTTTGCCAATAACGTAAATCATAATCAGACCAGTGATCAGGCTAGCAAATAGCGGAATGATCAAGATCGGTTTCAACGCTGCCATACTCTGCGGCAATTTCACTTGGGTATTAAGCAACTTCGCTACGTAACCGGCGAGGAAACCCGCAATAATTCCACCAATAAATCCCGCGTTCGTGCTAGTTGCCAACATGCCGCCAATTAAACCGGGTGTCAGGCCGGGGCGATCAGCGATCGAGAAAGCAATGTAACCTGCCAATACAGGGACCATCAGAGCAAAAGCCGAGCCACCACCGATTTGCATTAACGCCGCCGCCAATGTACCCGATTCTTTAAATGCGGTGATGCCAAAAGCAAATGACAATGCAATGCACAGTCCACCCGCCACCACCATCGGTAACATATAAGAGACGCCCGTCAGCAAGTGCCGATAGAGACCTGTATTATCTTCCCTCTGGTCAGTTTTAACATTTTGCCCTTCCGGCTCGAAAAGCTTGGCTTCGGCTAACGCTCTATCAAATTCTTGCGCTGTTTTCTTCAACGCCAGCCCGGTGGAGGTACGGTACATAGGTTTTCCAGCAAATTTCGCCAGATCTACGTCAATATCTGCAACGACTAGCACCAGATCCGCTTTTTCCACCTCTTCCGGCGTAATAACATTGCCCGCACCTACTGAGCCGCGCGTTTCCACCTTTACCCACCAGCCGCGCTTTTTGGCTTCGGTTTCGATGGCCTCAGCGGCCATAAAGGTGTGTGCTACCCCTGTAGGACAAGCAGTAACCGCGATAATCCGTTTTGTATCACAACTGATGTCAGTTGCCGGTAACTGGTACGGCTGTGCATCGATTTTTGCCCGCTGAAAGAAACTCTCTGGTGCATGCAATGCCTGTTCTGTGTCGCCGAGATAAACAAGCTTACCGTTCAATGTGTTATCGGTGGGGATGCGACCGCCGGTCACCACCACCAAATCGGCCTCTGCTGGATCTTCTGTTAGTATCAGTCCGTTTTCCGCCGCCGCGGCACTAAGGATAGTTTTCACCAGATAACTTCCGGCAAGTCCGAGTGAAGGATCAACGATAAGCAGCATTTTCATCATACTTCTCCTGCTGTTAGCTAAAAGGGTTGTGGATCGACGTGCGCCATTATCACGGCGAATTAGGGATTGCTACTCACGCGGCCCCTCCCCCAAACCAGAAGTAATCGCTTCACCAATGGCCGCTATCGCCTGCTGCGCATCATCACCATTGGCAGTAACGTGAAGCCGATGGCCTTTTTTAGCGCCCAATGCCATGATTTTCATCAGACTACGACCGCTTATCGGTTGACCGGTACCATCAAGATTAATGATGGTAATTCCACTGGAAAATTGCCGGATCACATTAACCAACACAGCACCAGGGCGAGTATGTAAGCCATGTTCGTTACACAGGACAAATTCTCCGCTGGATATTGTGCTCTGCGCCAGTACGCCACTGGTCAGTAATGCCAGCACTGTCGGCGCATCAGCTTTCAGCAAACATTCCGCTTTTTGTGCTAATAACAAGTTACTTAGGTGATGCAATACATGTAGCGGCTGGTCGTCGGCAACCGCAACAGTCAGCAACATCACTACCGGTTCGTTATCCCGCGTGAATAATCGGCTCACTGCCACAGCGCTGGTTAAGTTACCGTCGGGACTATCACTGAGCCAAATGCCCTGCCCAAGATCCAGTGGGTTACTGTTAATCACTTTGCTGACAAAGGTCGTATCCACTGCCCCCGCTTGCTGTAACCGCCCGGCATTCAATGCCTGTAGTGTCATCAGATCGCGAGCATTAACATCTAACGTAATCAGGCTAGTATCGAATTTAAATTCAGCCTGCTGAACTTCTCCCATTAGCAAGCTATGCAGTGACTGTGCTGACTCAATAGTTTTTAGCTGTTCGGCGATACGATCATCACTCAGTAGGTGTGTTAACTGACGCAGTAGTGCCAAATGCTCATCGGAACGCGCGGCAATACCAATAACCACATAACACATCGCTCCCTGATCCCATTCAACACCCTGTGAGAAATGAAATACCTGTACATCGGTTTTTAGTACCAGATCACGGGTATCTAGCGTGCCATGAGGCATGGCGATACCGTTGCCAAGGTAGGTGGAAATTTGCTTTTCACGTTGCAACATGCCGTCAACATAGGTATCACCGACGTTACCATTCGCGGCTAGCATGGCCGCCACCTGGCGAATGGCATCCTCTTTACTGGTCGCAATTGCACCAGTATGGATATTTTGCAGAGCCAACTGGAACATCATTTTCTCCCTATTACCGAAAATAGAATCGTTTCAGTTTACGCAGAGAAAAAAAGCATTAGGTCCAATAAAAAGAAAAGAGATAAAAAACTGAAACGTTTCAATGAGTGTGGGATATGACTAATTTTTATTCAATACTTATGTGAAATAAAATCGCAATTTTTTGAGATTACTCACATTTTTCCTGCCATCGTCTGTTGCCTACCTCCGGTTTAAGGGATTTGGTAAACCAATAACTCGCTTGCCATTCATCAACCTTCCCAAATTGATACAGGTACAGATTATTGTGCCATTATGAACAAAAATTAAGTCATATCAGACAATTAAACAGGCGATAGCGAGTAAAGAAATCTATTTGCATCACGGTAAGGTTGTTTATTTTTTTAAAGCCAGTGTTCGTCCGGAATGGCTGATTGCCGCCAGTAATATATTGCTGATAACCAGATTGAGTGCCAAAGAGATATTAAATAATACCACTAAGCTCTATTTAGTGCCTGAGTTGGACCAAGAAACAGAGAAAGCTTTCACTCATGCAGGTGAGCAGCAAAATACGTTGTTTAATCAGTTAAGCCAACAAGAAAAAGATAAACTAGCCCTACAGTACTACGACCATGGTAAGAAACTATCCGTATGAAAATATTAAAAGTCACACTGTTTAAGATAGCTTTTATATATGCGCCTTAACAGGCGCATACATCAGAATCGCTTATTCAATTGAACAAGCATTTTCCTTTGGGACATAATCAAAGTGTAATTCTCGATCCCGGTTCCTTTTTACACCCCAAACACCGTGGAAACGCTCTGCATTACTGGCAGTATACCGCACAGTATGGCGAATATTGCTGTGCCCAAGATAATCTTGTATTAACCGAGTATCTATCCCCCTATCCGCAAGGGCAAAACCGCAAGCATGGCGCAACATATGTGGATGCGAATCTACGGCAATATTAGCCAATCGCCCTAATTGACTAACAAGTTGATAAATGCGCTGGCGCGTCAGCGGTCTCCCAGTACGTGACAGAAACAACCAATCACTTTCTGCCCCTTTAAAGGTTTTACGGACTTTAAGCCACTCCCTGATCGCCTGGATTTCATAACCCAAAAGAGGGTGATTAGTACAAAATCCACCTTTTAAACGCCGGATGTACAAACTTCCATCTTCCAAATCCAGATCAGATAACCGTAAATACCTGGCTTCACTAACACGTAAGCCATGAACAAAACTCATGTATACCAGACAATAGTCGCGCTCCCCATTGGAGCTCTTTTTCGCCATTTCCAGCATTCTTTCCACTTCGTATTGCGTTAGATGTCTTCGTTGACCCATTATGGTCTATCCCAAATATTCTTTATTTCAACGCATGTAACACACTGCGTTATCTGTAACTGATTAAGACCCGGAACCAACCCTAAATCCCCCATAGTAATTAAACCTGCGCCGGAATAGCGGCAGATGACTGTATAAACTCCTGTTTCTGTACTTGATCTATGCTCAAGCCGCGTAATGGATAGATATTCAATGTCTGTTCTCCGGTAATCCCCCCTATTCTTACCATCACAAGGTCAAAAGAAAAATAGTGATTCAATTAACCGACCCCGCCAAACAAGGCTTTTTGGCTAGAATTACCAACAAAAATCGCTGCGATAGGCCCAATAACTATTTTAACAAAAGGGCATGTCAATCAGATTGATTTCTGGTTCAAATCACTAAGGAAGGGTGTTGATGCAGCAATGTTTGCCAGCTTCCGATAAACATTTAATCTCTCTATCTTTGCCAGAGAGACCGGCAAGCAGCAAATTTAACAAACTGGTAACACGAGTAGACGATCCTTTATGCAGAATGATCCGGTATATCAGCTAGATATAATATTCAGCTTTCCAAGCCATTACCAGATTTTATCCATGCCGTCATCAATGATGCCTTTTATAAATTTTTTAAACCTCAATATTATGACTCATTATTGCCCTCCTCCGCCAATCATTTGAAACAAAATTGGTTTGCGGGTGTATTCACATGTTTAAAATTTACATGTTACTTTTCCTGTTATTTGTTATTTAAAACAATCGGATAAGTGTCATCTTACCTTCCTGTGCTGCTATTATTAATCTGTATCTTTAGTTTTATATAATCAAATAATATCCATCGCAAGGAACAGAAATTTAATGAAAAGAATCATCCTCCCCCACCTTCACACTTCGTGACTCAGGAAGGGGATTCCCGTTAGTGGGTAACTGCTGATCGCTCAGTGTCTGGTTCCTGCTTCAACGGACGGCCCAAATGCACCCTTCCTCCACAGGCAAATACGGCTGATGTGCACTTTGCACTGTATGACGAGGCAATTTATTTCGATGCAGAAATCAACGAAATAACTTCATTCGAGTCTAATCTGATCATGCTCATCGATTTACTATTATTACAGGCAACGTCTTAATTCATTGAGTACAAACCATACAATATGATCTCGACAGCCAAGGAAAATAAAAACACAGGAAGAGATGTTAAGTATTAAATCAAACCTGCATAAAACTATCTAAATAATTTTAGCATTAAACAATATTAATGTTTATACCCTTCATCTTTCAAGCTGCTGCTTTGTTGGCTGCTTTGTTGGCTGCTTTCACTCACCCCAGTCACATAGTTATCTATGCTCCTGGGGATTCATTCACTTGCCGCCTCGCTGCAACTCGAAATCTATTAGGTATAGATTTTCTCACATAAAGGTATTTTTACATAGAATAATAAACTATTCAATTAACAGATATAGGTAAAAATCGATAAATTCTATTTTTCTATAAATTAATTATTGCAATTTGTTATATAATCAGGTTATTTTAAATGAAATAAGTAGAAAAACTCTTCAGATAATGATTTAAATACTCATTAAGGAGTTGCCATGTTAAATATAACAAATAAACAGAATAATATCACTCCGCAATTAGTTTACATGTGGGAAAAAAGCCATGATCTTTGGAGAGCTAAATATTGCCAGCCAAAATTTATCTATGCCAATCCGGTTTTTTACCAACGACTCAATTTATCTGAAAGTTCTGATATTACCGAACTTTCAACAAATGAATTACCCTCACCTATTGCAGAATATGAGGATTCACGGTATTTTATTGATACTCTCTTTCATGCAAATAAAGCAAAATATTTTGCTCTCAACACACCAGAAAAATTTTTACAACAAGAAAGCATTATACCTAATAGATTTCGAGTTGCAGCGAGGCGGCAAGTGAATGAATCCCCAGGAGCATAGATAACTATGTGACTGGGGTGAGTGAAAGCAGCCAACAAAGCAGCAGCTTGAAAGATGAAGGGTATATGTTTTCCTAAATCAAAATATTACATAAATATGACTAGAAAAAATTCGACTACTTCACTACAAATAATCAATACCTTGGAAGTCAGCAATGAACCGTGGGGAATAAAAGATAAGTCTTCCTGTTTTCTCTATGGTAATGATGCATTAATTAAACTCCAAAATATAAATGCCAACTATGATTATGAAGGTAAATATGATAGTGATATTCCCTGGAGTGGCAATAAATCTGCCAAAGATTTTATTACACATGATTTGCAGGTAATAAAAAATAGAGAAAGTATTTTATCATTAGAGACGCATGTATTTGGACGAGATAAAGTTTTATCATCTTATTTCCAAGAAAAATTTCCACTCCATGATGATAAAGGTGAATGCATCGGTATTCTTCTCCATTCCTGGAAAGTTCAGGATAATTCACTGACTCGGCTATTTCACAGTAAACTACCTGCTTCTATTATGTTTCAATCGCCAACTCATCTTCTTACTGAACAGGAATGGGAAATTGTCTTTCTTTTTCTGCAAAAATATAGTAGGACACAAATCTGTCAATTACTCAAAATTTCAGATAAAACCATAGAGGAATATATAAGAAAGATTTATAATAAATTGAAAGTTAACTCAGACGCACAATTGGAGGAATATTGCCGACTAAATAGTTTTGATCTCTATGCACCAAAAAGGTTCTTATTGTCTTACTTATAAATATCGTCTATTTATTCAAATTTTTTATAGGGTAATAATGTTATAAAGGTCAAATATGAGTCAATCAGGATGTAAAAAAGTCCCTTTTATTACTCCTCAATTAACTAATATGTGGGATAAAAGCTCAGAACCGTGGTTTGTAAAAGATAAGGAGTTCCGCTTTATTTATGCAAATAAAATGTTTATTAAAGCTAATAAGCTACCTGAAAATTTTAATATTATTGGGTATACCGATAAAGAATTACCTTCGCCAGTTAATCAATTTTCTCATCTTTTTGAGGAACATGATCATAAGGTGTTACAGGGTATGCAACGAATATCATCTCTTAGCACTTACCCTCAAGCAAAAAATGAACAAGCTACATCCTATTTCTGTGATAAATATCCGTTAATGGATGAAAATAAACAGTGTATTGGCATAATTGCTCACGCAAGAGAAATACATAATTTTACTGTATCTCATTACATGGAGAACAATATTCCTATATCAATTCGATTTCAACAACCTAACAATATATTAAAAGAGAAAGAATGGATAATCATTTTTTTATTCTGCCGGGGCGTTAATAATAGATATATAGCTGATGAAATGAAAATTTCATATCGCACTGTGGAAAAATATTTCGAAAGTATCTATGAGAAATTATCAGTTAGCTCAGCAATTGAGTTAAGAACACTTTGCAAAGAGAATAGTTATGATCTTTATATTCACCCCAAATACCTTCAATCTATAGGCCATATTTTGCTATAAATAATCGATTTCATGATTACATATTTCTCTCTGACCTGTTTAATTAACCTGAATTTTGCTTAAATTTTCCCTAACTAATATATGGATAACAATTTGATAAATCAAAATAAAGGGCTAAAAACGTGACTAAATAATCATTTTTTTGAAAATTTACTTTTCTATTTCTGTTGAAGACTTTATATAAAAACGATGAAACCAAGAGATTTCCCTGAGCACCGACTGGTGCTTTATCATGGTCGAATGGTTTACATCAACATTTTGGCAAGAGACAGGGTGTTTATAACCCTGTTTCAATGCCAAGATCCAGATACTCCACAATCAACGAACAATAATACCTAACAGAATGCCCAATGCGCCAAAGTCAGCATCACTGAATGTCGTGTTGGCAATACCGATATCCCCCAAAACGGGTAACAGAAATACCGGTAAGAAGGTGATCAGAAAGCCCTGAGCAAAAGCCCCGATAATAGCGCCTCTACGCCCCCCGGTCGCATTACCAAAAACCCCGGCCGCCGCACCAACAAAAAAGTGTGGCACAACGCCGGGAATAATGACCGTCATACCTAGTGCATACAGTACAAACATACCGATAACACCAGCCACAAAACTGCTCAAGAACCCTACCAATACGGCATTAGGAGCATAAGGGAAGACAACCGGGCAATCTAACGCAGGTTTAGCATTGGGTACCAGTTTGTCAGAAATTCCTTTAAACGCGGGAACGATTTCTGCAATTACCATTCTCACACCTTGCAGAATAATGTATACACCCGCGGCAAAGGTAATAGATTGCATTAGCGAGAACATAAATCCATTTTTCCCACCACTGACTTCTCTAACAAAATCACCGCCAGCGAATAAGCAACTGATCATGAAAATAATCGCCATCGTAAAAGAGATGGCAACCGGTGTATCACGCAGAAACAGCAAGCTTTTCGGAACATTCATCTCTTCGGTTGAGTGGGCCTTATTTCCTAGTTTGCTGCCAATAAAACCAGATAGAACATAGGAGAGCGAGGAAAAATGCCCAATGGCAACGTCGTCAGAGCCTGTTACTTTCTTCATATATGGATGAGCAATCGCCGGGAAGAAAACCATAGCAACGCCAACAACCACAGAACCAATAGCCACTAGCATCGAGCCTTTGATCCCTGCTGTTGCCAGAATCACCGCGACCATCATGGACATAAATAATGTGTGATGCCCAGTCAGAAAGATAAATTTCCACGGGGTAAAACGTGCAATCAAAATATTGATCACCATAGCAAAGAACATGATCATTGCCATTTCTTTACCAAAACTCTTTTGCGCAATGGAAACAATTGCTTCGTTGTTTGGTACGACTCCCTGAATACCAAAAGCGTGTTGGAAAATTTCAGCAAAACCCCCCAGTGAAGAGACGATTAATCCAGCACCGGCACCCAAGATCACAAAACCCATAATGGTTTTTATGGTACCTTTGATACATTCAGTCACCGGTTTCCTTTGCATGATCAAACCAACAAGCGCGATAAACCCAACCAAAATCGCAGGTTCTGACAGGACATCACTCATCAGAAAATGAAAAAATTCCATGGCGACCTCCCGGTTACAGTGCACCAAGTTCAACTAATGCCACGGACAGACGTACTTTCATTGCCGATTTATCCACCATATTGTCCAGCGAAACAATTTTGCCATCGACTGCCTGAACAACCAGTTGTTCTGCAATATCTTTAGTACCGACAAAAATGTCGCTTTGAGTTGCTTTTGCTGACCCCAGATCGACATGATCAACACTAGCATCGATTCCCATCTCTTTCAGAATATTTTTGATGCTCATTTCCATCATCAAGCTGGTACCTAACCCATGTCCGCAAACGACAGTGATTTTCATACAATTTCCCCATAGCAAAAAATAACGACTTAATACTTGTTAATCACGGCAAGAATCTCTTCTTTACTTTTGGCACTCATCAGTAATGCAACATCTTTTTGATTATCAAATAGTTCGGCAAGTTGAGCGATCACTTCGATATGGCTGTTGCTGTCAGTTGCTGCTAAGACAATCAACAAGTTAACCGGATCATTTTCTTCAGAACCAAACTCCACTCCTTTGCTAATCACAGTTAACGCTAAAGCTAATTTGTTGACCCCTTCTTCCGGTCTGGCATGTGGCATAGCAATTCCTGGGCCGACAACATAATAGGGACCAATTGCCTCATGCGAACGATAAATAGCATCAATATAACAAGAAGAAATGGCGCCATTTTCCACCAAAGGCTGACAAGCAATCGCGATCGCTTCGCGCCAATTTTTAACACCCGATATCACTTGGATCACATCTTGGGTGAGTAACGTCTTTAGCATCAATCTCCCCTAATTAAAATCTCATTCCGCTCTATCTACCTTCTCTCTTCTGCTAGTGATATTAGTCACAAATGATAGCGCTATCTATGATGGTAATTCATAATTGTGATAGCGCTATCATTTGTTATTTGATTAATTCACCAGAAAGCGAAAGTACATCATGGTTTTTTCCCACGACTTGCCTGAGATCAGGTAGAATCCCATCGTCAAATTTATAGCCGTTAATTAAAAAAATAGAAAAATATTTTGATGAAAAAGACACGAAAACGCCGTAATACAGGGCGAGTAACATTACAAGATGTTGCTAAGTATGCCGGTGTCGGTTCAATGACAGTTTCACGCGCATTGAGAACACCAGAAATGGTATCGGATAAATTACGAGAAAAAATTGAACAAGCTATACAAGAATTGGGATATATCCCAAATGGTGCTGCCGGCGTACTTGCTTCGGGCCAAAGTAATATTATCGCGGTGCTTGTGCCTTCATTGACAGATAAAGCCAGCGCTACATTTATACAGTCACTGCAACAAGTGCTGAATAAACATGCCTTTCAAGTTTTGCTTGGATGTCATGAATATGACCATCATAAAGAAGCTGAAATTATCATGACATTACTGCAAAGCAATGCAGTAGCACTGGTGATTTTCGGTTCGCAATTGGCGGATAAAACCTACAGTAACATTTCTCATATCAATATTCCCATTATTAATGTTGCGGGCTCTCATCAACAGCAGACGACTATTAATATAGAAACCGATTTTTCCGCGGCTGCCTATACGTTGACTGAACATATGTTGAATAATGGCCGCAAACATATCGGTTATATTAGCGCCCAAATGGACAGCCGTTTACGCAATCAGCAAATTAATGGCTGGCATAAAGCCATGCTGCATCACTATCAGAATGCTGACCAAAGTATCACGACCTCGGATACTGCTAGCATGCAATTTGGTCGCCAGGCAATGACTGAGATGTTATTACGTCAACCTGAACTGGAAGGTGTGATTTGCAGTCATGAAGTCATTGCCCTAGGTGTCATGTTTGAATGTCAGCGGCGTCTGCTTAAGATACCCACTGATTTGGCTGTTGCTTGTCTGGAAGGTTCAGATAACTGTGACCACACACAGCCAACACTGACATCAATTCGCATTGATTATCCCCAAATAGGCAGGGACACCGGAAAATTGCTGATAAAATTGCTCGCTCAACAAGGTGAAGATGAAACAAAATATCAAAACAACCCATATCACCTGTTTTCATATAAATTCGAGCCTAGACAAAGTGCTTAACAAAATAAAAACACCATGACGAGACATCAATTGTGATTAAAGCCTATAGCCAACCGTGGTAACTATTTTACCTGCTTTACCTGCTGGCTTAGACCATGTGGCGTAAAAGAAAAACCCGCATAATCTTCAACCCTATTTACTATGTCAGCCACTGTCGTTTCAGCCAAGGCGGCTTCCAGCACACCGGTAACACGCGAGAATTCATCTTCTAATACTGGGGTGATATTGTGCCCAATATAACACTTGGGATTAGGTTTAGAGCGGTGCAATGTAAAATACAGAGGGTCTTCAACTGCACGATAAATATCTAATAATGAGATTTGCTTCGACGACCGGGCGAGTAATGCTCCCCCTCCCTGCCCCATTTGCGAATACGTCAGGCCAGCTTCCGCAAGGGCGCCTAAGAGCCGACGAACAACAGTCGGGTTAGTATTCACACTTTTTGCGATATCTTCAGAACGCACGGCTTGTCCGTGGTGAAGCGCGATATCGGTGAGAATATGAATAGCGACAGCAAAACGGGTAGATGTTGGCACTGGAAGATCCTATATACCTTAAGGATGTTATGAAAGAATAGCAGAGTATGAACAAAAAGGCCGTGTAGTGTGTCACCAATTTCGTCACATAACAAGAAATGAAATTCAGAATGTTAACTTGTCTGATTAACATTCCTACTCCTCCCGTTTTGCCACCGTATGCTATTATTTGGCTCAGTTAAGGTTACAAGCATGATAACCAATGCTACCGAATGGAATAATCTGCATGAGCACGCTCAATCTGAAGCGTATCGGCAGTTTGTTGTAATTTCACTAACCGCCCATCCCGCACTGTCCATATATGAACGAAACGAGAAATAAATCGTTTGCCACGCTTCACCCGCCCTAAATAATTACCCAGAATAATGACATGATCATCTGACTCAAAATATTCAGAACTGTCTACAACAAACTCATCAATATCATTTAAAAATGGCACAAAGAAATTATTTAATACATCTTCAATTCCTTCATAAACCCCACCATACCGAGATCCTTCGGTAACATCCCAAATAATATCACTCGCCATGATCTGGCGAAGAACATCAACATCCCCCATAGCGTCGTAAAAACGCCGAACAATAGATACATTTAATGAATCTGACATTATCATTCTCCTTCAAATTATCCTGCAATGAAATATGACCGGCTCTTATAAAATGAGCCGGCCGGATATCTTGGGACGTTCAACAAAAAGCGCCACTGGCGCTTTAAATTAACATCCCCGGAAAATAACTCGAATATCTTTCATGTTAGGCTATCCATTGCGGGTAAGATATCCCCTTACCTAGGTAAGCGCTGGATAATCAGTATAGCCTATAGCACCAGGAACCATAAAAGTTTCCGGTTGTTGTTCATTAAATGGTGCTTCAACTAAAAACCGGTGAGGTAAATCTGGATTAGAGATGAACAATTGACCAAAAGCCACTGCATCAGCCCAGTCGTCAGCAAGAACTTGCTCGGCACTCGCTTTAGTAAGTTCCTCGTTAGCAATATAGGTTGACCCAAAAGCCTCTTTTATCACCTTACTTAAGTCACCATCAACGATGGCATCACGCGAGAAGATAAAAGCAATACCACGTTTACCCAGTTCACCTGCTACATATCCGAATGTCACCACCGGATTAGAATCCGCCATAGAGTAATGTCCACCACGTGGCGCCAAATGCATACCGACACGCGATGCCCCCCAAACTGAAATACAAGCGTCTGTCACCTCCAGCAGCAACCGAGCCCGATTTTCTACCGAACCCCCGTACTGATCTGTGCGCAGATTAGCATTATCTTGCAAGAATTGATCGAGCAAATATCCATTGGCGCCATGTATTTCTACTCCGTCAAATCCTGCCGCTTTCGCATTTTCCGCTCCACGTCTGAATGCTTCGACAATGCCAGGAATTTCCTCAGACTCAAGTGCTCGAGGAACCACGAAAGGACGTTTTGGTCGTAATAAGCTGACATGACCATCGGCCGCAATTGCACTTGGCGCCACAGGCCGTTCTCCATTAAGGAAAGCAGGGTCCGATATCCGCCCCACATGCCAAAGCTGTATAAAAATACGCCCTCCGGCAGCATGCACTGCATCCGTAACCAACCGCCAACCAGCAACTTGTTCATCCGACCAAATACCCGGCGTATTCTCGTAGCCAACTCCCTGTGGGGTTACTGAAGTCGCTTCACTGATAATCAAACCGGCAGAAGCCCGCTGAACATAGTACTCCGCCATCAGCGTATTAGGGACACGCCCTTCTCCTACTGCACGGCTGCGTGTCAGAGGAGCCATAATGATGCGATTTGGCAAGTCGAGATCACCAATGCGAATTGGGTCAAAAAGTGTAGGCATATTTTTTCTCTCATTTAGATTAATAAATGCACTTCGTTGCAAATCATCAATAGGTACATCACCAGATAACAACACCCGTCAGGGAATGTAGGCTACTTTTCTCACTCTCGAACCTGTAATAACAGGCGATTCGTTCCTATGAATTAATGTAACTTACACAGTTACATTAAACAAGAGGGATCTGATACCAGATGTCAGGATATCTGCAAGATTAATGCTATGACACAACAATGACTTTGTTTAAGAACGAGATAGGCCGCTTGTAATCTTTGATTTAAGTGAATAGGGATTCGTTGAATGAGTGGTATAAAAAAGGCTACGCAATACGCAGCCTTGAAACGCTCTTTCATGGATAGAGCCCCTATCCAATGAGTTTTAAATCCGCTTTTCTGTGTCGCTTTTGTTCCTGATAAAAATTTCCATGTGAGCCAAAGTTCAGCAGGTATAACTCTATTTTCCCTTCAACCCAACAATAACCAAGCAATGTTAACTGGTTATTTAACTGAAATTTATGAACGCGAAGGAAACTTAAATCACCTTTCTTCTGCTCACCGATTTCAGGGTTATCAATTATTCTATCAATCTCATCTTCTACTATCGTAAGAAGATCCTCAGATAACTTAGATAATGCTTTAGAGAAACGTCTTGTTTCATAAACATCAATCTTTGGATCTTTTTGTCCTTCTGACATAACGCGACACCTTACCGCTATTGACTTCGCTTTTTGCCAGTAAAGAATCCAGGATAAAAGAGTACGACAAATCAGGGTTATCCTCCGCAATACGGCCAATCTTAGCCCAATGCTCGATTTGCTTAGGTACACTTCTACTTGAAGCTTCTGCATGAATTTTTACATCATTCACGAAATCATCATCCAAACGTATACTGATAGCCATAGTTTAGTTTGCCCCTCTGGGATTTTATACTACATGCGATATAAAACGCATGTGTATAAAATGCAACATTTTGTCGCATTATGCAATTTAAAAAGCCAAGCAATACTCAGCCTTGAAACATTCTTTAATAGATAGATGCAATAACCTACGTTTGAAAATGCGTAAGCCCAGTTTTATCTTTTTTAACCTCCCCTCCTCAAAAATTGGTTATGATTATAAATATACCTAATAGATTTCGAGTTGCAGCGAGGCGGCAAGTGAACGAATCCCCAGGAGCATAGATAACTATGTGACTGGGGTGAGTGAAAGCAGCCAACAAAGCAGCAGCTTGAAAGATGAAGGGTATAGCTTGCCTGATGCTGGAGGCTGTTGGTTGATATGTAAAAAAATTGTTACCCGGAGGATATGTATATGAATTTATTGGATGGTTTACAAAAAAAACTGGACGGTTACTTTCATAAAACAAGTGGAATCAACTATGTAAAAATATTTGATACTCCAAAAATATGGGGGTTTCCTTTTGGAAAAGAGATAATGCCCCAGGCAATTAAAAGAGAAGCAGAATTTGAAGATGCTATTGTAAGCATTCTGGAAAACATGCGTTATCGCTGTGATATTTCCTCCTTAAATGCCCCGGATGCAGAGTGGAGAAAAGTTATCCTATCAGCTCTTGATCGCGCATTTACCAAAAAAATAAACAGGAAGGACAGAACCCAGATAAGGTTCTTATTCGCTCAAACACCGACATCTTTGTTAAACGGTGTGGATTCATACTTTGAAGGTACTCCTGAATATTTGGCATTGAAGGATGATATTATTAAATTAATTCAAGCAAGGAGAGATAATTGGGAGTGTATACCTGAAATATGGATTGGTCGGTTTTACAGGATAGTAGACGGACTTAAAGTATCATTAGAGAAGAAAGTGCTGCCAGAGGAAATGTTTCCAGAAGCTGATACCAGAATGACATGGAATCATACAAAAATTATCGCAGTTGATGGAATTGAGTCATTTGTCGGCGGCCATAATTTAAATATGGATTTATTTAAAAATTACCCTCCAGTTCATGATGTCTCTGTGAAAGTGATAGGATCGGCATCATTAAGCTCACAATTATTTTTAAATAACATGTGGAAGGCTGATACAGATCTCTTAACTAAAGAATTCTTTGATATAAATGAAAATAGATGGGTTAATGCAAATGGTATTGTGGGAAAGCCAGAAGATCCATTAAAAAGAAGGCACATTACTGAATATATAAACAGAAAAAAAGAAGAATGCCGAAAAAATCCACCTAAGGACCCAGAATATAAGAAAGCAAGCAGGATATTATCCGTAGGTAAATATTGGGCAGGGCCTGATATGCGAACAGATTACAAAAAAGGCTCTGAAATAATGAAAGAGTTTATAATAAAGAATGCAAAGAGAAAAATTCGCATGTCCCAACAGGATCTCGTCAGTGCATGGAAAAAACAATGGCGAGATCATCATGTGTGCCGATGGTTGATCGAAGCATTACTTGCCAACCCCAAACTGGAAGTTCAAATTGTTGTATCGCCACTTGATGCAGCAGCAGGTGCTGCTGGTGATCAATATTCTTTTGGTTCTGGAGCCAGAAGAACGTTTGAATTATTTAAATACTATTTGACACATGATGAGCACACCAATGAGCAGCTGGAAGATCCGCATGGAATCAGGCAAGCCGCACTGAAAAGAATAGAAGTTGCCCCTTTTTTCTTTACAGACAAAGTCCCTGAAGCTCTTTCGATTGAAGGTACTACATACAAATGGCCAGCCGCGGAAGAAAGTTCTTATACTTCTACGCTAAAAGAACCGTCTCTTTTTGAAAGACCTCCACAGGAAGGCGCTATAGGACGCCCATTCCGATCCTTAATTAAAGCAAGTGGTCCGGTATATCCCAAAGTCCCCCCTGCTCCTGGCAATCATGCAAAAGTAACAATAATTGATGATGAACTATACGTGGTTGGTTCTGATAATCTCTATCCGGGGTATCTTTCAGAGTTCAACTATCTTATTGAGGGAGAAGATGCGGTGAAAGCTTTCATAGAATCCTACTGGGAACCGTTGTGGAAATACTCAGGAACACATTCATTTAATTACAAAAATGTTTGATGTAAGTAACAAGTGTATTGATATATACCCGCCAGCATTTGACGGGTATATAACTTGAAAAGCATCAAGGAGATGATTTTTCAGGGTAGAAAACCAAATCAAAGCGTTTTTCAGTAATAGCCTGGAAACCAGCGGGACATTGAACCTGAGAAACCAGATACTGGCAACCCGATTGCCCCTGTGAAAAACACCATTTTTATTTTCAAATAATCTGGGTTTGAAGCCCGTTAAATTGTTTACGATTAAATTTTCGCTGTAGCCAGATATTTTGTCATTTCATCAGCGGGCACCATACCACCGCCGGTTGCCCAAACCAAATGCGTAGCCTGTTTCATCTTCTCTGCTGAAAGGTTCTTATTATTCAGATAATCGAGGTTTCCACCCACACGAGCAGGACCCGCCATCCCAACTAACGCCGAAGGCTCTAACCGGATACCTTCATCACGATCCAGTAAGCCCAACAGATTATACATTTCCTGATCTTGGACAGTATAAAATCCATCCAGCAAGCGTTCCATCGCACGCCCAACAAAGCCGGAAGCCCTGCCTACCGCAAGACCATCAGCAGCAGTGATATTGTCTATCCCGATGTCTTGTACACAAATATTGTCATGCAAACCGGTATATACTCCCAACAACATACTAGGAGAATGGGTCGGTTCAGCAAAAATGCAGTGCACATGATCGCCAAAAGCCAGTTTCAATCCAAATGCAACACCACCGGGACCGCCACCAACGCCACACGGCAAATAAACAAATAATGGGTGATCTTCATCAACCACAATATTCATCTGCTCAAACTGCGTCTTTACCCGTCCACCTGCAACAGAATATCCCAGAAACAATGTTTGGGAGTTTTCGTCGTCAATAAAGAAACAGTTAGGATCAGATTCGGCTTCTTTACGCCCTCGGGCTACAGCTACCCCATAATCTAGTTCATGTTCCACGACATTGACCCCATGTGAACGTAGTTTTTGCTTCTTCCATTCACGAGCATCGGCAGACATATGCACGCTGACATTAAAGCCCAGTTTTGCACTGACAATACCAATGGACAGCCCCAAATTGCCGGTAGAACCTACAGCAATGCTGTATTGATTAAAGAACTGCCTGAACTCTTCCGAAAACAATTTACTATAATCATCGTTTTCAGAAAGCAAACCTGCCTGTAATGCCAATTTTTCCGCGTGAGTTAACACTTCATAAATTCCACCACGTGCTTTAATCGAACCGGAAATTGGCAAGTGGCTATCTTTTTTAAGCAAAATTCTCCCTGTGATATCCACACCATAATGTTGTTCCAGTGTTTTCTGCATCGCAGGAATAGCCACTATTTCTGATTCAATAATGCCATGCATGGCGGCTGTTTCCGGGAAAGCTTTACATAAATAAGGCGCAAAACGATCCAGGCGTGCTTCAGCATCCCCAACATCATCAGCGCCCAAACCGACAAAAGGTAATCCCTCTTTCAAGGTGGTATTACAAGGGTTAAACCAAAAGATTTCCTCTAATTCCATTAAATTTTTTACTAACGGATGTTCATTTAGTAATTGTTGAATTTCAGTACTTTTCATGTATGTGTTAACCCAATATGAGTGTTTCCCTGGTATATACCCTTCATCTTTCAAGCTGCTGCTTTGTTGGCTGCTTTCACTCGCCCCAGTCACATCGTTATCTATGCTCCTGGGGATTCGTTCACTTGCCGCCTCGCTGCAACTCGAAATCTATTAGGTATATAAAAACAACTGTTGCTTTTTTGATTATTAGAATTTTATTATATTCAATATTTTATGTTTACTACAACTTCTTACCAATATCAGCACATCATATTTTATTTATTTTTATCTTCCCCTTATTTCAATTACTACGTTAATGTTTATTTTGTTTATTATTTTAGCTATAAAAGCTGCCTACTTTATAGGCTTCCCTGGTATTGACACTTCGCACTTCTTATTCTTATTTTTCAAGCTGAGCTGTTGCCTCTTTCCATTACACAATGGTAGCCATTACACAATGGTAGAAAGAAGAAACGTCCCAATCAACGCAACCACAGACGCAATAAATGTTGCGGTTGTGTAGTACTTAAAAGTTTCACTGAGCGTTGCCCCGCAATATTGCTTAACCAACCAAAACAGTGAATCAGTCACAATAGTACAGCCGATAGCACCAGAACCAATAGCCAATGTAATGATTTCAGGGCTAATATCTGGATATAACGGCAACATAGGCGAAACAATCGCTGTTGCCCCCATCATTGCGACTGTTGCTGAACCAACCGCCGCATGCAAAATAATGGCAACCAACCAAGCCAAAAGAATTGGATGCATATCCAGACTCGACAAAACAACGGCCAACGACTCACTAAGGCCACTGACTTTTAAAATACTATTAAATGCTCCACCCGCGCCGATAATTAATAAAATATTGGCGATAGAAGAGAAACAATCTTCTGTTTTCGTCAACAGCGTACTCATTCCCATATTTTGCTTGATGCCCAAGGTATAATAGGCAACAAACGCAGCAATGAACATAGCTGTAATAGGATTACCAATAAATTCCAGCACCGTATAAAACATGGTGCCTTTTTCCATATTTAATTCAGCAGCCGTTTTAACCAACATTAACCCAATTGGCAATAACACGGTAAACAATGTCACGCCTAAAGAAGGTAAATCCTCTTCTTTACGCACGGCAATTTCAGAAAATTCAGCCGGAACCGATTTAAAAGGCAAACGGCTACCAAGAAGTTTCTGAAATAATGGCCCCCCCACCAAAGCTGCAAACAGGCCCACTATTAGCCCATAAACAATCACCGAGCCAATATCCGCACCCAGTTTATTCGTCACAAATAATGCAGCCGGGTGTGGAGGAACAATACAGTGAACCGCCATCAATGCTGTACATAATGGAATCGCTAATTTCAGCAGTGACGTATTGGTTTTCCTGGCAATAGAAAACGCCAGTGGAATTAACAATACTACCCCGACTTCAACAAACAGCGTAATACCACAAACCAGACCAATCAGTACCATAATGATATCAGGTGACAGCCATCGGCATTTTTGCAATGTGATACCAATACGCTCTGCCGCGCCGGATATCTCCATCATCTTACCAAGAATGGTCCCCAGACCAATCACTGCGGCCAAAAAACCTAACGTATCCCCGATTCCCCCTTGAATGGCGTTCACCATTTCAACAGGGTCCATTCCCATTAAGGCACCGACATAAAAACTGGCTAATAATAGCGCAAGAAAAGGGTGAATTTTTAATTTAATTATCGTAAATACAATTAACACAATACTTGTGAGTAACGTACCAATCACCCAAGGTTGTGAATCCACTTAATCATTCCCCGCAGTTAGCCTCTGTTCATCACACGAATTTTCATTATTGAATATGAATATTCAATTTTTGACAAATGATTAATACATAGTCATGCATGAATCAGATTGAGCCAATTCAGTGATACCGATCAAAATTTTCACTTTATTTGCGATTTAAATCACTAAAACTATCTGAAACATACCGCCTTAATGATACGGTTATATTATCCGTCGTCGATGAACTAGAAACACTATAAATATGTACACAGATGATAATTTCATGGTTGTAAATAAGTTACTCAATGGAAGCCAGTTATCAAAGCTGCATACATTTGAGATAGCCGCTCGCCACTGCTCTTTTGTTCTGGCTGCTGACGAATTAGCTATCACTGCCAGTGCGGTCAGCCATCGAATCAGTTCTCTGGAACAAGAGTTAGGATTCAAACTTTTCCAACGTTTTCACAGAAAAATTGAATTAACTTGTGAAGGAAAGCGTTTATTTTGGACAATTAAATCAACGCTGGAACACCTAAATCAGGAAATTCTGGAAATAAAAAGTCAAGAGTTATCGGGTAACCTGACTATTTACTCCCGTCCGACCTTTACTCAATGCTGGCTAGTGCCTAAATTGGCTGATTTTAATCAGCGATATCCATCCATTAACCTGAACATCTTAGTCGGTAACGAAAATGTGAATTTCCGCGGTTATGGTATCGATCTTGCGATCTATTTTGATGATATTATATCCAACGAGTTATCACATCAATATCTGATGAGTGAGTATATTACCCCGGTCTGTAGCCCGCAGTATGCCGAAAAACATAATCTAATGGGAAATATTGATAATCTACGATACTGCACGCTATTACATGATAAACAAGCATGGAGCTACGATTCTGATACCAAAGAGTGGAATACTTGGGCAGAACACTTTGACATTACACTGGATCCATCACAAAAGTGTATCGTCTTTGATCGCTCCGATTTAGCTGCCGTTGCCGCAATACACCACGCGGGTGTTGCAATGGGAAGAAAAAATATGATTTGGGAAAAAATTGAAAACAATGAATTAGTCGCCCCTTTTCCCAACACTGAAGTATTATGTAAACAATATTACTATACCTGTACCTTGCCTCAACAACAGAATGAGAAAGTCAATGCCTTTATCCAATGGCTGAAATCAACTATAAACGAATAAACATATAGCCAACCATTACGCGGATATAACAAACCTGCTCTATTTTAAGTGGCGATAGTTAGTCGCCACAGAATTTAACAACGGATTCTACCCTACTTTCAATCCCATCATTTATTGGCTCTAGGAAAATATTGCCTACCACCGTCAAATACCGTTTTACCTTTAATGCACGATGATTTTAATACTAGATTTTCTTTATCACTATTTCTATCCTTAAAAATTTAGTGATAATGTAATTATTTGAAAATAACATCTAAATTTAATCAAAAAATATATACTAATGGTGTAAGTTATGATATTCATCAAAACTGCTGGTAAGCAAATCGTTTAAATGAGTTATATACCTAATAGATTTCGAGTTGCAGCGCGGCGGCAAGTGAACGAATCCCCAGGAGCATAGATAACTATGTGACTGGGGTGAGTGAAAGTAGCCAACAAAGCAGCAGCTTGAAAGATGAAGCGTATAAAGTCATTTATTTTAGAAGTATATAGAGTGTAATGAAATGCAAAAATTATTATTAAGCTGTGGAGTTATCTTTTCTGTATCTGCGATAACTTTACCTGCTCAAGCAGAACAACATACAGCTTCAATCGGATACGTCTATGTGAAACCACAAGATGCGAGTGCGCTAAATGGCGCAATATTAAGTTACCGATATGAGCTTGATGATCAATGGGGGCTATTATCATCATTTACCTTTGCTAAAGGAGATGAAAAAGAGACAACAGAGGATTATCACTCAAAAAGTGATATTAAATACTATTCCCTAATGGCGGGCCCAACCTATAGGGTTAATGATTATATTAGCTTATATGGTCAACTGGGATTATCTAGGATTAATGCAAAATCTTCTACTCACTATAGTACTGGAGATATCGAAAAGGATGAAGCAAGCAAAAACACTTTAGGTTGGGGAGCGGGTTTTATTATCAATCCAACAACCAACACCTCAATTACCGCCGGTTATGAAGGCAGCCGTTTTAGTATTAAAGACGGGAACGAGAAAGATCACTTATCTACTAACGGTTTTAATATAACTGTCGGCTATCGTTTCTAACTTAATCAACGAGCAATGTATCATCACCAAGGTTGAATATTTTATTTAATTGACAATCTTGGTGGTTTTTCGAAATATTAAATCGCCATGACTATTTATAATAAATCCAGTAAGCATTATCAGAAAAAATCATAGAAATAAATTAAAGGGATGAAAGAAAAATAACTTCCAAATGTTGAATGTAAATAGTTTAAATATATTTCTGGTTACAATATTTTTGATTTTTATTTCTATCAACGATATAAAACAAGAAATAACCACTACAAAAGAGATTCAGAAGATATGTGTATTTATCACTAAATCATCTTAAGAACATACAGAGAATATTAAATCAGACTTGGTATGATTATGGCACGAATAAGTTACATAGAAGAATCAGTTACCAGTGAAATATTTACAACTCATTCATTTGATTGGTGGGTTGTCGGGGGCTCGAACCCCGGGCCAATTGATTAAGAGTCAACTGCTCTGCCGACTGAGCTAACAACCCAATGTGAGTAATTATTCACCTATACAAAGTTATAGTCAATATATTATGACCATTTTTTTCTGAATGAATAATTCATATTCAATTCCAGCAGCACTGACAAGCTAAATTGTAGCCAATTTGTTTTTAAAGTGAGATCAGACTGTTATTGTGATAGTCATCTGTGTCACAATATTTTTTGCAAACACCGTCAATATAAGGCTACTTGAAGAGCCGTAACAATTTACCTAAGAAAATAAAAATATTGGACACTATTCTATGGCAGAAAATATACACACTTCGCTTTCCGCTAAAACTGGGGAAACACAACTACAACGCAATCTAAGTAACCGGCATATACAACTTATCGCGATCGGTGGTGCCATTGGCACGGGTCTGTTTATGGGATCAGGGAAAACAATCTCTCTCGCCGGACCCTCGATCATATTCGTTTATATGATTATCGGCTTCATGCTGTTCTTCGTAATGCGCGCAATGGGAGAACTACTGCTCTCGAACCTCAATTATAAATCATTCAGTGATTTCTCCGCCGATTTGCTCGGGCCCTGGGCAGGTTTTTTCGTCGGCTGGACTTACTGGTTCTGTTGGGTCATTACCGGTATCGCCGATGTAGTCGCAATCACTTCCTATATCGGCTATTGGCAACCAGATTTTCCACAATGGCTCACTTCCCTACTCTGCGTTTCACTACTGCTGTCCCTTAATCTGGCTACAGTGAAATTATTCGGGGAAATGGAATTCTGGTTCGCCATGATAAAAATCGTTGCCATTATCGCTTTAATCGTGACAGGTGCTGTTCTGATTGGCATGCATTTTCAATCTCCAGCCGGTCATACCGCTTCACTGGCAAATATATGGAATGATGGTGGATTCTTTCCCACAGGGTTAAGTGGTTTTTTTGCTGGATTTCAGATAGCTATATTTGCCTTTGTGGGCATTGAATTAGTAGGCACGGCAGCCGCGGAAACTAAAGATCCAATGAAATCGCTTCCCAGAGCCATTAATGCCATCCCGATTCGGATTATCACCTTCTACGTGCTGGCGCTGATAATTATTATGTCAGTCACACCGTGGCGTTCAATCATTGCAGACAAAAGCCCTTTTGTTGAACTGTTTGTTCTGATTGGTTTACCCGCCGCCGCCAGTATCGTGAACTTTGTGGTATTAACCTCTGCCGCCTCGTCAGCAAACAGCGGTGTTTTCTCCACCAGCCGCATGCTATTTGGGTTAGCAAAAGAAGGTGATGCACCACAGCAATTCAGTCGCCTTTCACGCCGTTCCGTGCCTGCATCGGGGTTAATCTTCACCTGTTTATGTTTATCCTGTGGTGTGGTGCTGATTTATTTAATTCCTGATGTTATGCATGTATTTACCCTGGTAACCACCGTTTCAGCCATTCTGTTTATGTTTATCTGGAGCATGATCCTATGTTCATATTTGGTTTACCGGAAACGTCGCCCGGCATTACATAAAGCTTCAACCTATAAAATGCCATTGGGTATTATCATGTCATGGGTCTGTCTGGCATTTTTTGCATTTGTTCTGATATTACTCACTTTACGGGATGATACCCGTCAGGCATTAATCATCACGCCTGTTTGGTTTCTGGTTTTAATTATCGGTTTTCAAATTGTAAAAAAACGTAGAACACGTTTGCACAGCTAATCTATTTAAATTTTTAATATTTATATGACCTGTTGGAATAATACTCTACAGGTCTTTTTTATTGCTGCAAGCCACCGAACTACCGCTACACTTACTCTACTGGTTAAGAAAATCTTTCTTACAAAATAGGGTCACCCACCTTATTACATCAATAATATTGATCAATTCAAATAACAGGCTGCCGTTACTGTAAACTTCGCAGCCACTTTTTAAACTTATAGGAGAAAGTGATATGAAGGCATTAGTATTAGAAAAAGCAGGTCAGATTTCAATTCAAGATTGGGAAGCCCCCGAAATACTGGGTGAAAATGATGTTGAGATAAAAATTCACTCGGTGGGGATTTGCGGCAGCGACGTGCATTATTACCAATACGGGCGTATTGGGCCATTTGTTGTCGAAAAACCGATGGTCCTCGGGCACGAAGCATCAGGTGTAATCACAGCAGTAGGTAAAAATGTGACTCACTTAAAAAGTGGCGATCGTGTCTGTATGGAACCTGGAATTCCTAATCTGCAATCACCACAATCACGGGCAGGTATTTATAACCTAGATCCAGAAGTCCGTTTCTGGGCAACGCCCCCTATTGATGGTTGCTTACGTGAACGAGTTATTCACCCGGCAGCATTTACGTTCAAATTACCTGACAATGTCAGTTTTGCCGAAGGTGCAATGGTTGAACCCTTAGCTATCGGTATGCAAGCAGCCACAAAAGCAGAAATTAAACCCGGAGATATCGCACTAGTTGTTGGCGCTGGCACGATCGGAGTTGTTACCGCACTTGCAGCATTAGCCGGTGGTTGTTCTGATGTTATTATTTGTGATGTGTTCGATGAAAAATTAGAAATTGCGAAACAGTATCCAGGTCTCCACCCGGTTAATAGCAAAGTACTCGCTGAAAAAGTTAACGCATTAACCAATGGTAATGGCGTCAATACTCTCTTTGAATGTAGTGGAGCAAAATCAGTCATTGCCACTATTTCAGAGCACATTGCACCGGGAGGAATCGCTGTTCTGGTCGGTATGCCCATCGATCCAACGCCACTTGATATTGTCTCGGCTCAAGCTAAAGAGATCACATTCAAAACTATTTTCCGCTACGCAAATATGTACCCTCGTACTATCCGTTTACTTAGCTCTGGCAAGCTCAAGGTAACCCCGTTATTATCCGCAACCTATAAATTTAAAGACAGCGTTAAAGCTTACGAACGAGCCGCGGAGGGTCGCCCGACAGATATCAAAATTATGTTGGAAATGGAGTAACACATGGCGCTCTATGCTGGTATCGATTGCGGTACACAAAGTACTAAGGTCATTATTGTCGATAGCCAAAAAACGCATATATTGGGTGAAGGTATGACGATATTGCTCGCCGATAATTCTCCTGGTGAACGACTCAAAGTCACTGGCATCCAAAAATCTTTAATGTGGAAGCGACTCCCGTGCAGCAGGGACAAAACCGGGAAAAATGATCAATAATTTCTCATGATGAAAAAAACAAACCTCGCTATTTTAAACGAGGTTTGTCGGTTTATTTCAATTGACCTTATTTCAACTCATTTAGTTTTGTATTGCACCTCAGCATCAATAAAACGCTGTTGCGCTGCGCTGCTCGGCGCTTTACCCAACAGACTCACAATCACGATCGCAATAGAAGCTAAGATAAAGCCAGGAATAATTTCATACAACGCAAACCACTGGTATTTCATCCACACCAATACCGTGACGGCCCCTACCAACATCCCCACTAATGCGCCATTACGTGTCATACGTTTCCAGATAACAGAAATCAGTACGACCGGGCCGAACGCAGCACCAAATCCAGCCCATGCATTACTTACCAGAGCCAGTACTTTATTGTCCGGATTGGTTGCTATCACCATCGCGATGACCGCCACCAGCAACACCATGAAACGCCCCACCCACACCAACTCTTTCTGGCTGGCAGATTTACGGATAAAGGGTTTATAAAGATCTTCCGTCAAAGCACTTGCACACACCAGCAACTGACAGCTTAAGGTACTCATCACCGCAGCCAGAATAGCAGAGAGTAAAATGCCCGCTACCCACGGATTAAACAGTACAACCGCCAATTCCATAAAGATACGCTCACGGTTGGCTGTGACCGGGCCAGACAGTTCAGGATGAATTTCAAAATAAGCAATACCGAAGAAACCGACAGCAATTGTGCCTGCCAAACATAACACCATCCAGGTCATACTGATACGACGAGCTTTGCGGATAGTATGATGGGAATCTGCCGCCATAAAACGCGCGAGAATATGTGGTTGACCAAAATAACCTAACCCCCAACCCAACAGCGAGATAATGGCAATAAAGTTCAACCCTTTAAACATATCCATATAAGCCGGACTTTTTGCTGCGATCAGAGCCATAGAGGTATCAATACCCCCCACAGAGAAAATAACGATAATCGGGGTCAAGATAAGCGCAAAGATCATTAATGAAGCCTGAACCGTATCAGTCCAACTAACCGCCAGAAAGCCGCCTAAGAAAGTATAGGCAATTGTTGCTGCCGCACCGAGCCACATGGCTTTCTGATAACTGATACCGAACGTACTTTCAAATAACAATCCTCCGGCAACGACGCCAGAAGCACAATAGATAGTGAAGAAGATCAGAATAACCAGCGCAGAAATAATACGTAGGATTTTACTGCTATCGTCAAAACGACTGGTGAAATAGTCCGGCAATGTTAGCGCATTATTATTGATTTCCGTCTGGATCCGTAGCCTGCCTGCCACCAATTTCCAGTTCAGATAAGCACCCAAGGCAAGTCCAATGGCTATCCAGCTTTCTGAAATCCCCGCAAAATAGACCACGCCAGGTAAGCCCATTAATAACCAGCCACTCATATCCGAAGCACCGGCGGACAAAGCCGTTACCACGCTACCTAATCGCCTTCCCCCCAAGATATAGTCATCAAAATTTTTAGTTGAACGATAAGCCAAAAAGCCTATCAACAACATTCCAGTAATGTAGACAATAAAGGTGATTAGCATTGGTGTATTTACTGTCATGCAAGTTCTCCATAGTGTTATCTGTGTTTTGCAAATCCGCAGTTCTCCCGGGTACACAGAGTTTTCCCTGTCAGGTTCAGGAACGTTGCACCTGATTGCACCTAAAAATGGTCCATAATTCTAAATTGAAATAATTATTTTTGTAACCAATTAGAAAGTTACAGTGAATCCTAGATTAGCATCAGGTAATTTAACAACTAATTAACGCCACTTTTTACAAAAAACGTTTACTGAATCACATTTATTTGATTTAAAAATTATACTTTTTAACCATTTCAGGGTTACACCCCTATGTTAGCTATAAAATGTTAAACCAATGTGTATCAACCAGATAAAATCACAAAAATAAATATATCCACCTAATTATAATAACTAGATTAATTTCACAAAAACAAAACAAGCGATTCTCATAAGGTTGCACAAAGTTGCAACATGTCAGATATTATCATGCAATTTTAGATAAACCTTACCTATTAAGGAGCAAGGATGGGTAGTACAACAATGGGCGTGAAGCTTGACGAAGCAACGCGTGATCGCATTAAGGCTGCTGCACAACGGATTGACCGCACTCCACATTGGCTGATTAAACAAGCTATTTTTAATTATCTTGAACGTCTTGAAAATGATGAACAGGTAGTTGAACTCTCCGCTAACCAAGATGTTAAAGAAGAGAAAATAATCGCAGAAGAAACGGTAACAAACTCTTCTTATCAACCTTTCCTCGACTTCGCAGAACATATCCTACCGCAATCAGTAAAACGTTCTGCAATTACTGCTGCCTATCGCCTGCCAGAAACACAAGCCATTCCCATGCTGTTACAACAGGCACAATTGCCAGAAGATCAGGCTCAAGCAACTCATAAGCTGGCTTACAGCATTGCAGAAAAATTGCGTAACCAGAAAAACGGCATTGGTCGTTCAGGTCTGGTTCAAGGGCTATTGCAGGAATTCTCACTTTCATCTCAGGAAGGCGTTGCTCTGATGTGTCTTGCGGAAGCCTTGCTCCGTATCCCTGATAAAGCCACTCGCGACGCGCTGATCCGCGACAAAATCAGTAACGGCAATTGGCATTCTCATCTGGGCCAAAGTTCATCCATGTTCGTCAATGCGGCAACCTGGGGTTTGCTGTTTACCGGCAAACTGGTTTCTACCCATAACGAGGCCAAACTCTCCACTTCGCTGAATCGCATTATCAGTAAGAGTGGCGAACCATTAGTGCGTAAAGGCGTAGATATGGCAATGCGCCTGATGGGTGAACAGTTTGTGACAGGAGAAACCATCGCTCAAGCGCTGGCAAGTGCACGTAAGCTGGAAGAAAAAGGGTTCCGTTACTCCTACGACATGCTAGGTGAAGCCGCTTTAACTGAGGAGGATGCTCAGGATTATATGGTTTCCTACCAACAAGCGATTCATGCTATCGGGAAAGCATCTAACGGCCGCGGCATTTATGAAGGGCCTGGAATTTCCATTAAACTCTCTGCTCTGCACCCGCGTTATAGCCGCGCTCAATATGAACGCGTCATGAATGAGCTATATCCACGCCTGCTTTCCCTGACATTACAGGCACGCCAATACGATATTGGTATCAATATTGATGCCGAAGAAGCAGATCGTCTGGAAATTTCTCTCGATTTGTTGGAAAAACTCTGTTTTGAACCACAACTGGCTGGCTGGAATGGCATTGGTTTCGTGATTCAGGCTTATCAGAAACGCTGCCCCTTTGTTATCGATGCAGTCATTGACTTAGCACAGCGCAGCCGCCGTCGATTAATGGTGCGACTGGTAAAAGGCGCTTACTGGGATAGCGAAATTAAACGTGCTCAAATCGATGGGCTGGAAGGTTACCCAGTTTACACCCGCAAAGTTTATACTGACGTTTCTTATCTGGCTTGTGCCCGCAAACTATTGTCAGTACCTAATCTGATTTATCCTCAGTTCGCTACCCATAACGCCCATACTTTAGCTGCCGTTTATCATATGGCGGGCCAAAACTATTACCCCGGTCAATATGAGTTCCAATGCCTGCATGGCATGGGAGAACCTCTGTATGAACAAGTGGTCGGGAAAATTGCTGATGGTAAGTTAAACCGCCCATGCCGTATTTATGCGCCAGTAGGCACTCACGAAACGTTGTTGGCCTATTTAGTCCGTCGTCTGTTGGAGAACGGCGCTAACACCTCTTTTGTCAACCGTATCGCCGATACCACATTACCACTGGATGAACTGGTTGCCGATCCAGTGACAAAGATCCAAAAGCTGGCCGAAACCGGCGTCCAAATCGGTCTTCCACATCCTAAAATCCCTCTGCCTCACAATCTGTATGGCAAAGATCGCGCAAACTCAGCCGGCTTGGATCTTGCCAACGAACATCGTCTGGCTTCTCTTTCCAGTGCGCTACTAAGTTCTGCTACCGAAGAGCAGCATAGCGAGCCACTACTGGGCGGCAATTATCACCATCAAGGTGAGTTACCGGCCACTAAACCGGTTATTAACCCGGCGGCACCTTCGGATATTGTCGGCTATGTTCGTGAAGCAACTGAGCAGGAAGTCAGTCATGCGCTGGATGTCGCAACAGAAGCTGGCGCAATTTGGTTTGCAACACCACCATCAGAACGGGCTGCTATTCTGGTTCGTGCGGCGGAATTAATGGAAAACCAGATGCAACCGCTATTAGGTATTTTGGTTCGGGAAGCCGGCAAAACCTTTAATAATGCGATTGCCGAGGTACGCGAAGCGGTAGATTTCCTCCATTACTATGCGGGACAAGTTCGCCATGATTTCGCTAATGATACTCATCGCCCACTGGGGCCGGTTGTCTGTATCAGCCCGTGGAACTTCCCATTAGCTATTTTTACCGGACAGATAGCGGCTGCATTGGCCGCCGGTAACAGTGTATTAGCAAAACCGGCGGAACAGACCCCATTAATTGCGGCAACAGCGATCAAAATACTGCATCAAGCAGGTATTCCCCACGATGCATTGCAATTATTACCCGGTCAAGGTGAAACCATTGGTTCGCTTCTGGTGGGTGATGAGAGAGTGCGAGGTGTAATGTTTACTGGCTCCACTGAAGTAGCCGGCCTGTTACAACGTAACATTGCCGGACGACTTGATGCACAAGGGCGTCCAACTCCTCTGATTGCCGAAACCGGTGGCCTGAATGCAATGATTGTCGACTCTTCCGCGCTGACAGAACAAGTTATTACGGATGTGGTCGCCTCTGCTTTTGACAGTGCAGGTCAACGTTGTTCTGCCTTGCGTATCCTTTGCATTCAAGATGATGTGGCAGAACGCACCATGACTATGTTGAAAGGCGCCATGTCTGAATGCCGGATGGGTAATCCTGAACGCCTGTCTACCGATATCGGCCCAGTCATTGATGCGGAAGCCAAAGCGGGTATTGATCGCCATGTTCAAGCAATGCGTACCAAAGGGCACACGATTTATCAGGCAGCACAAGATAATGTGGTCGACAATCAAGAGTGGGATCACGGTACTTTCGTTAAACCGACACTGATTGAACTGGAAAGCTTTGATGAATTGAAACAGGAGATTTTCGGTCCGGTTCTGCATGTTGTCCGTTTTAAACGTAACGAGCTGGATAAGTTACTGGAACAGATTAACAACTCTAACTACGGTCTGACTCTGGGCGTCCATACCCGTATTGATGAAACGATTGCACAAGTTACGGCTAAGGCGAAAGTCGGTAATCTGTATGTCAACCGCAACATGGTAGGCGCTGTTGTTGGCGTACAACCATTCGGTGGTGAAGGCTTGTCCGGTACCGGACCAAAAGCAGGTGGCCCGCTCTATCTGTATCGTCTGCTCTCTTGCCGTCCTCAAAATGCGATCAACCAAACATTGGAACGTCAGGATGCTGAATATCCATTGGATGCCAATGCCCGTTCAGCACTGATGGCACCCTTTGATGCATTGACAGAATGGACTGCCAATCAGCACAACGAAGAACTAAATCAGTTAGTTCAACAATATAAATTGCTGGCACAAGGTGGTACCACTCGCCTGTTACCGGGGCCAACAGGCGAACGCAATACTTACACCCTGTTACCTCGTGGTCAGGTACTGTGTCTGGCAGATAATCAACAAGATACATTCATTCAACTGGCAGCAACACTGTCTGTAGGCTGTCAGTTGCTATGGCAAAATGATGAATTACATCAGCAACTGTTTCGTCAATTGCCAGATAGCGTCCGTAAATCAATCCATTTGGTTCAGGACTGGCAAAGTGAAGATACGGCATTCGAAGCGGTTATTTACCACGGCGACTCTGATCAACTGCGTCAAGTTTGCGAACAAGTCGCTCAACGTAAAGGCGTTATCATTTCCGTACAAGGTTTTGCCCGTGGAGAAACTAATCTGCTGTTAGAACGTCTGCTACATGAACGTTCACTGAGCATTAACACGGCGGCAGCGGGGGGTAATGCTAGTCTGATGACTATCGGTTAATTTCGTCTGTAGCTAAGGGGAACACATCAAAAATGTGTTCCCCCCAAATTAATCATCTCTTTGCTGTTTATACTTCCAGCTTAGTGACCGCCCTGCTGCCAGCTCAAATACTGTTCATACTTGCGCAAAGCAATGTTGTAGTTACTGAATGCCGACTGTGACAGCTTCTCACTCAGTTTTTCCTGAATTTTCTCTGTTGTGAACTCTTTTACAGGGTAATTGCTTGAAGTGAGCAATTCATCCAAACGTCGTAAACGCACCACATACTCACGAACAGTACTATGACTCATTTCAGTCTGTTCAAACAGGTATTGTTTGAACGACATGATGTCAAAATAATCTGTCTCGCTATTGCAATAAATCTCACTGCAAAAACGGCATAACGCGACAAATTTATCTTGCAGCTCATCCCAAGTCTTGTCATCAATCAACTCCGTCATCTCGGAGATGGACTCTTTGTTGATCACTTGGCCATTAAAAACCAAAGAGATACGGTCAAGAGCTTTGTGACAATGCAAGCAATGAGTTTGACTATGTTTGTAGTCTTTAATGTAACGGCTGAGCGGCCGTTTCTTTTGTGTTGTAACAGACATAAGAGATAAGCCCTGTGTGTAGTCTTAAACAAAAAACAAATAAGCAAAAAGTTACTTTTCCGGATTTAAGCGTGCCCGCAAGCGTTTAATCGCCTGGCTGTGTAGCTGACTTATACGGGACTCCCCGACTTCAAGTACTGCGCCAATCTCTTTCAGATTAAGTTCTTCCTGATAATACAGCGTCAGAACCATTTTTTCTCGTTCAGGTAACGAATCGATTGCCTCAATTACCCGCTGACGAACGTCACTCTCCAGCAATTGTTGTAAGGGATTGGTTTCATGCCCCTCTTCAATGACAGGTTCACAGCTTTCACCATGAATTTCATGCCATTCGTCATACGAAAACAACTGACTGTTATTCGTATCTAACAGTATCTGCCGATATTCTACCAGATCAATCTTTAATTCTTTAGCAACTTCCTGCTCACTGGCTGGACGGCCTAAGTCTTGCTCAAGTTTACGGATGATTTGCGTCACTTCGCGCGCATTACGGCGCACGCTACGCGGAGCCCAATCGCGGCTCCTTAACTCATCCAACATTGCACCTCTGATGCGTTGTACCGCATAAGTGGTAAACGCGGTTCCCTGTAAGGAATCAAAGCGTTCCACCGCATTTAGTAAGCCGATTCCCCCGGCCTGAAGTAGATCATCCAGCTCCACACACGCGGGTAACCTAACTTGTAGCCTTAACGCTTCATGGCGAACTAATGGTACGTAGCGCTTCCAGAGGCTGTTTTTGTCCATCACGCCTTCGGCGGTATACAAATCGCTCACAACAACAGACACCTTTGGAAAAAGAGACTAACCCTCATTATCCAATCCCCTAACAAGGGCAATCGTTTGAACAATGTAGTAAAAACGCTTCTTTTTCACCTATGCGAAATTTATTGTCCGCCTAATAGTATCACAAATTTTAGGCTGTTCCCGATAAACTCCTAAAAAAGAAGGACCGGCGAACCGATCCTTGATTTATTTGGATTTTTATGTGAATTAGGTTCACATATTGCCCTAAGCTGAGCAATTAACGCAGCAGAGACATTACGTTATTAGGAACTTGGTTAGCCTGAGCCAGAACCGCAGTACCTGCCTGTTGCAGAATTTGACCACGGCTCATATTAGATACTTCAGTTGCGTAGTCAGCATCTTCAATACGGCTACGAGCAGCGCTCAGGTTGTTAACCGTGTTGTTCAGGTTGTTAACGGTAGATTCCAGGCGGTTCTGGATAGCACCCAGAGAACTGCGCAGGCTGTCAACTTGTGCAAGAGCATCGTCTAAAGATTTTAATGGTTTAGCATCACCGTCAGATTTGGATGTTTTGTCACCTACTGTAACGTTACCAGTTTTAGTATCAATAGTGGCTTTATAAAATACCTCTTCACCACCTTTATTTTTACCCGTTACAACATATTCGCCAGCAATTGCTTTACCATCTTTATCGTTAGATGCCTTAACTTTGATATCAGTAACATCAGCAATAGTTGGCGAATTTACCTTAGTATCAGTTTTACCATCAGCTCCGCCTGTAACAGACCCCACGTCAGTACCAACACGTACGCCACCTAATGAGCTAACATCAAATTTATCCAGTTTCAGAGTTTCGCTGTTAATTTTTTCCAGATTAATTTTGATAACTTCGTTATCGTTAGCACCAACCTGAATGGTCATTTCGTTCTTTTCACTTAAAACACGGACACCATTAAATTGAGTCTGCTTAGAAATACGATCAATTTCTTGTAAACGCTGAGTAACTTCGTCCTTAATAGAGTTAATATCACTACTAGAGTTGCTTTCGTTTTGCGCCTGAACAGTCAGTTCACGAATACGTTGTAAGTTGGTGTTAATTTCGTTCAGAGCACCTTCGGTAGTCTGTGCAATAGAGATACCGTCGTTAGCGTTACGTGCTGCCTGAGTCAAACCTCTAACATTTGAAGTGAAACGGTTAGCGATCGCTTGACCAGCCGCGTCATCCTTCGCGCTATTGATACGCAGACCAGAAGACAGACGCTCGATAGCGTTACCCAAAGCACCCTGGGATTTATTCAAGTTATTCTGAGTCAGCAGGGACAGGCTGTTGGTGTTGATGACTTGTGCCATAATTAGAGTTCCTTTTTAAAATCAAGTCGATATATAAGTTTGGGTTTTGCCCACGGTGTTCATCACCGCCAACAGTTTTATCGGCGCCCCTCAAAGAACCTTTAATTTTTCTTGAAAAAACTTTTTCTTTTTTATCACATTGCCCTGATAAGCCAAACAGCGTCGGTTCTTCACGACTATTCTTACCATAGAAAAATTATTTTTATTAGTAAACTTTTCTAAAAACTTACCGATAACCGGTTCAATAAAGCTTTACTAATAAAGGAGTCAATAAATGGCTAGCATTTCTTCATTAGGCGCCGGGTCGGGGATGGATCTGGGCTCTATATTGGATAAACTTCAGGCAGCAGAACAAAAACGTTTAGTACCGCTGACAGAGCAACAAACCAGTTATAAAGGTAAGCTAACCGCTTTTGGTACATTAAAGGGCAGTTTAGAAAAACTGGAAACCGCGTCTGAATCACTGAAAAAGTTCGATAAACTTAACACCACCACTGCCAGCGAAAAACATGATGCATTCGTTGCTAGTACTGATTCTAAAGCCAGCCCAGGTAACTACAGTATTGAAGTTAAGCAATTAGCGCAGGCACAATCATTACAGGCAGAAAAAGTCAGTAATATCACAAACCCTATAGGGGAAGATTTGGGTGAAGGTAAAACCCGGACAATCACCATTACTCAGCCTGGCGAAAAAAAGCCGATGAAAATCGAGCTGACATACAACCAAACATCCATCATTGAGATCCGTGATGCGATTAATAAACAGGAAGGTAATGTCAACGCCAGTATTATTAAGGCAAAAGATGGCGAAAATTATTTAGTGCTGACGGCTAAAAAAGCTGGCACTGAATCAAAAATGACAATCAAGGTTGAAGGTGACGATAAACTTGGTAAGTTTCTGGACTACACTCCAGGCACAGATGGCAATAAAGGCACAGGTGGGTTAATTCAAAGAATTGAAGCAAAAAATGCAATCTTGAAAGTTAACAATATCGAAATTGAGCGTCAGACAAACCATATTACCGATGCACCCGAAGGCGTTAAACTGGATCTGAAAAAAACGACCGAAGATAAGGATAAACCTGGGGAACATAAGCCAGAAATGTTGGTCGTATCCCGTGATATCGAGCCGATGAAAGAGGCAATTAAAAACTGGGTTGATGCTTACAATGAGTTGCAAACGACATTTGATTCGCTGACCAAATACAAGCCAGTAAAACAGGGTGAAGAACCCTCGAAAGATAATGGTGCTTTATTGGGTGACAGTACATTACGTGGAATACAGAATCAACTAAAAAGCCAGATTTTCAGCTCTCAAGCGGCGAATGATATTCCAACCCTAAATAAACTGGGCATTAAACAAAAGCTTGACGGTAAACTAGAAATTAATAACGAAAAACTAGAAAAGAATCTAAAAGAAAAACCGGCTAATGTGAAAGCATTCTTTATGGGTAACGGTAAAGAAACAGGTTTTGCCACTCAGACCCATAAGCTATTAAAAGATGCTCTGGATAGCCATGAAGGTACCTTAGTTACCGCCACCAATGGTATTAACAAGCGCCTAAAAACCCTTGAGAGACAAGTGGACAGGACGAAAGACAGTATTAACCAAACGGTTGAACGTTATAAACGCCAATTTTCACAACTGGATAAAATGGTCACTTCCTTGACACAGACCGGTAACTTCCTATTACAGCAGATGAGATAATTAAAGGAAATTATGTATCAACGTTCGGCAAGTCAATTATATGCCCAGATAGATGTGGAGAGCGAAATTATGAATGCCTCCCCCTATCAGTTGATTCAGATTTTGTTCAACGGGGCGCTTAGCGCCCTACGTCGAGCAATTATTCTGATGGAACAAGGTAATATCGCAGAAAAAGGTGCAGCTATTTCCAAAGCGATCAATATCATTGATAATGGCCTCAAACAGGGGTTAGATAACGAAAAAGGTGGAGAGCTGGCACACAATCTCGCTTCCCTTTACGACTATATGACCCAACGTTTACTCCACGCTAATTTACGTAATGATGAATCAGCCATTACCGAAGTAATCAAGTTACTCACCGAGATTTCAGACGCTTGGCGGCAAATTGGCCCTCATTACAACGGCAGTCAGGATATTGTTTAATGGATAATGAAATGGATCTTTTGTCAGCTTACCAACGGATCCTAAGTTTAAGTGAGCAAATGCTTAATTTAGCCAAAAATGAAAAATGGGATGAACTTGTTGATATGGAAATCACCTACCTCAAGGCAGTAGAAGTGATCAGCCACTCTTCAATATCATCGACAACTTCTCTTTCGTTACAGCAAAAAATGACCAACATCTTGCAGATAATTTTAGATAATGAAAATGAGATTAAAAAACTACTACAGAAAAGACTTGATGAGTTAAGTAAACTCATCAAACAAGCAGGCCGACAGCAATTATTAAATGATAGCTACGGCCAATTTCCTGTTGAACCTTATCATACTCTTATGAATTCTACGGAACAAAAGTAATTGAGAAATAAAGGTGATGTATCTTCATCACCATTATTTACTCGTTTTGTAAGCTTGGTTTAGAATTTATTGATTTTGATTTTAATTTTAATCTTAATAAATAGATAATAAAAATTTATTAATAAAATAGTGTTCTGCTTTTCATTCTTAATATCTTATACGCCAATGAAAGGTACTTTACATTTCTGACAAAAATGAAGATAAGCGTCTTTAAAACCTTGTAGTATCCCGATTTACAAATCAGGATTGTCCTTCATCCTCATATTCCCCATCGTGACTAATGGGTATCAATAAGCTGTTATATATCATATTGTTATTGGTTTATAGAATAACAACATGGGCAGAAATGCAATCTCAGTATGAGCTATGGATTGCTTCTCAGCACGACAAACCAGAAATAAAACCGATAGTTGCACATCCATAAAATCAAAAGCCACCTGCAAATCCGGGTGGCTATCCCAAAACAGGAAATACAAAAGGTTTATGACAATAGACATCAATAACTTAATACCTACACCTGCATATTCATAATCTCTTGATAAGAAGCCACCAGCTTATTTCTTACCTGGACACCCATTTGCAAAGCGATACTGGATTTTTGCATATTCACCATAACATCATTCAATTCAACACCGGGTACACCTAGGGTAAAATCCTGAGTTTGTTTTGTAGCATTCAAACGTGTCTGATTAATTTTACCAATGGCTGCCGTTAGTTGACTGGCAAATCCCCCCTGCAACGGTATTGGTTTTGCGATACTTGCTGCCTGTAGCGCCTGAGCCTGCATCTGTTGCAGCACACCTTCAATTGCCTGAATTGACATAAAAACCTCGTGTTAAACCACCCTATACCCTACGCAATTCAATGCCATATTAACCTGAGATTTATACAGCATATTTTTAGATTGCCACCCTAACATAGCCCCCTCAATCTAAAGCGGGTAATTAAAGTAAAAAGTCAGGGCTTATTGTGCCATTAAAAGATGAGTGAACAGCGAATAATGACAAGAATGAAAATAGGAAGAATTTTTTCGCTTGCGTATGGGGAGTCTGTTTTGTTACGCCACGCTTTTAGTATTCATGTTGAACAGCAAGGCAAGGATCGTCTATGAGTGCCGCAACAACTGACGTTGAAAATCAAACTAAAGGTTTCAGTGCTATCATTAATCAGATAAAAGCTGATCCTAAAGTGCCATTATTAGTTGCCGGCAGCGCAGCCATTGCGATTGTCATTGCCCTTTTCCTGTGGTTACGCAGCCCCGATTATCGGGTGCTTTACAGTAATCTGAGCGATAAAGATGGTGGCGATATTGTCACACAACTAACCCAATTAAATATCCCTTACCGTTTTGCCGAAAATGGTGCGGCTATCATGATCCCTGCCGAACAGGTGCATGAGACACGGCTAAGATTGGCACAACAAGGGCTACCTAAAGGTGGAGCTGCTGGATTCGAACTACTCGATAAAGAAAAGTTTGGGATCAGCCAATTTAGTGAACAAGTTAACTACCAAAGGGCATTGGAAGGTGAACTGTCACGCACCATTGAATCTTTGGGGCCGGTGCAAAATGCCCGTGTTCACCTTGCACTCCCCAAACCCTCGCTGTTTGTTCGTGAACAGAAATCGCCCTCAGCTTCCGTTACTGTGGGATTACTGCAAGGCCGTACCCTGGATGAAGGCCAGATAAATGCCATTGTCCATATGGTTTCCAGCAGTGTCGCTGGCTTACCACCGGGCAATGTCACTATCGTTGATCAGACCGGACGTCTGTTGACCCAAGCCGACGCCACCGGACGCGACCTAAACACCAGTCAACTGAAATACATTCAAGAAGTAGAAAACCGTTTCCAGCATCGTATTGAAGCGATTCTGACTCCGGTTGTCGGTCGTGGTAACGTTCACGCACAAGTGACAGCTCAGGTGGATTTTTCACGCCGCGAAGAGACAGCGGAAGAATATAAACCTAATCAGCCACCAAATCAGGCGGCGGTTCGCTCAAAACAGTTAAGTGAAAGCGAACAAAGTGGCGGCCCTCAGGTTGGCGGTATTCCCGGTGCGCTTTCCAATCAACCAAGCCCTCCACCGAGTGCACCGATTGATAAACCCAACACCAAAGAGAACAATAAAAACGACAAGAGCGATAAGAAAGCATCATCCGCTGGTAGTAGTCACGAGCGCATGGTCAACAGTAATCGCAATAACCGCCGTGACGAAACCACAAACTATGAAGTGGACCGGACTATTCGCCATGTGCAACAGCAAGCTGGCGGTGTTGAACGCTTATCTGTCGCCGTTGTCGTCAATTATGCCACGATAGCAGGCAAAAATGGCCCGGAAACTCAGGCGCTAACACCGGAACAATTGGCGAAAATAGAAGCGCTGACCAGAGAAGCAATGGGCTTTTCCAAAGAGCGTGGCGACAGTTTGAATGTGGTTAATACACCATTTACTGAAAGCAAAGAAAATATCGAAGTGATTCCTGTATGGCAGAATCCGGTTCTGCTGGAAAAAGCCTTTGATTTTGGTCGCTACCTTCTGTTGATACTGGTGGCATGGCTTCTGTGGCGCAAAATGGTGGTTCCTCAACTCGCCAAAAAACGTGCCGCAGAAAAAGCCGCCCTTGAAGCACGGAAAGTGCAGAAAAAACAAGTGACTGAATCGAGTGCGGAAATGGATGAAAAAACCCGCCAGAGACTGACACGTCAACGGGTCAGTGCTGAAATTCAAAGCCAACGTATCCGCGAACTGGCAGAAAAAGATCCTCGCGTAGTAGCGCTGGTGATCCGTCAATGGATGAGTAACGAACAATGAGCCTGAACGGAACAGAAAAAAGCGCCGTCATGTTAATGACCCTGGGAGAAGATCAGGCGGCCGAGGTGTTTAAGCACCTGAACTCCAGGGAAGTCCAACAACTCAGTATCACCATGGCGGGTATGCGCCAGGTTTCCAACCAGCAACTGGTCGATGTCTTAGCCGAGTTTGAAGAGGATGCCGGCCAATATGCGGCACTGAGTATCAATGCAAGTGACTATCTGCGTTCGGTGTTGATTAAAGCGCTGGGTGAAGAACGCGCTTCCAGTCTGCTTGAGGATATTCTCGAATCCCGTGAAACCACTACCGGTATGGAGACCCTCAACTTTATGGAACCTCAAATGGCAGCCGATATGATCCGTGAAGAACATCCACAGATTATCGCCACCATTCTGGTTCACTTAAATCGCGGACAAGCAGCCGATATCCTTGCGCTGTTTGATGATAAATTACGCAACGACATCATGCTACGTATCGCGACTTTCGGTGGTGTACAGCCGGCTGCACTGGCTGAACTCACAGAAGTGCTCAATAACCTGTTAGACGGTCAAAATCTCAAGCGTAGCAAAATGGGTGGCGTTCGTACCGCAGCTGAAATTATCAACCTGATGAAAAGTCAGCAAGAAGAGAATGTTATCGAAGCCATGCGTGCCTACGATAACGAACTGGCACAAAAAATCATCGATGAAATGTTCCTGTTCGAAAACCTTATCGATGTGGATGACCGCGGTATCCAGCGCCTGTTGCAGGAAATCACAACTGACTCCCTGCTCATTGCACTGAAAGGCTGTAACCAGCAACTGCGCGATCATTTCCTCAACAACATGTCTCAGCGTGCCGCAGAGATTATGCGCGATGACCTGGCAAACCGTGGTCCGGTGCGGATGTCGCAAGTGGAAAGCGAACAGAAAGCGATTCTGCTTATTGTTCGTCGTCTGGCGGAAAGCGGTGAGATTATCCTGAATGGTGGCGACGATAGCTATGTCTGATAAGTTAAACAATGCTGACTGGCAACCCTGGAAACCAAACGAACTGACACAGTGGGAAAAACTACGGGCCAAACCGGAGCCCGTTGATGACTCACAGAAAGACTCTGAGCGCAATGAAATCCTTGAACAGGCGGCAATGCTGGATAACCTGAAAGAGCAGGCTCGCCAGGCAGGCCATGAACAAGGATTTACCGAGGGCCAAGCACAAGGTTATGAAAAAGGTTACCAAGCCGGCTTAGAGGCCGGTCTGGAACAGGGGCTAAAAGATGCCATTCAGCAACAGAAACCTATCACAGAGCAGTGGCAAAATCTGCTAGCCGATTTCCAACACTCATTGGAAGGGCTTGACACGATCATTGCATCCCGCTTGATGCAACTGTCACTGACCGCAGCAAAACAGATCCTAGGTCAGCCCGCGATTTGTGATGGCACTGCCCTGCTCAATCAGATCCGTGAATTTATTCAACAGGAACCGATGTTGAGTGGTAAACCTCAATTGCGGGTTCATCCACGAGATATGCCAATGATTGAACAACAATTAGGCAATACGCTCTCATTACACGGCTGGCGCTTATTGGCAGATAACAAACTACATCCTGGTGGTTGCAAAATCAGTGCGGATGAAGGCGATTTGGATGCCAGTCTGGCAACCCGCTGGCATGAGTTATGCCGGCTGGCCGCACCGGGAGAATTGTAATGACAGCAAGACTCGGACGCTGGCTGGCGACACTGGATGCTTTTGAGCAGAAATTAGCGAAAACTTCGCCAGTGCGTCGTTATGGACGTCTGACCAGAGCGACCGGGCTGGTTATGGAGGCAACGGGTTTACATCTGCCTCTGGGGGCAACCTGCCTGATTGAACGACAAAATGGCAGCAATATTGAAGAAGTTGAAAGTGAAGTTGTCGGTTTTAATGGCGAAAAACTGCTCCTCATGCCACTTGAAGATCTGGAAGGAATTGTACCCGGCGCCCGTGTATACGCACGCCCGTACAGTGAAGATTGTGGCAGTGGACGCCAGTTACCCCTTGGCCCGGAACTGTTAGGACGGGTTTTGGATGGCGCCGGTCGTCCACTGGATGGGTTTCCTTCGCCAGATACCGGCTATCGTGCCCCACTCACCACACCGCCAATCAACCCTCTGCAACGTACACCAATCAGTGATGTACTGGATGTCGGTGTACGAGCGATTAATGCCCTACTGACCGTAGGCCGTGGGCAACGTATGGGGTTGTTTGCCGGTTCCGGGGTGGGTAAAAGTGTTCTGCTTGGCATGATGGCACGTTATACACAGGCTGATGTGATTGTCGTTGGCTTGATCGGTGAACGTGGCCGCGAAGTTAAAGACTTTATTGAAAACATCCTTGGCGCCGCCGGTTTAGCCCGCTCAGTAGTTGTCGCCGCACCCGCCGATATTTCACCCCTGTTACGCATGCAAGGTGCATCCTACGCGACCCGGATTGCCGAAGATTTTCGTGACCGGGGTCAACATGTATTACTGATCATGGATTCATTGACCCGCTACAGTATGGCGCAACGTGAAATTGCCCTAGCTATTGGTGAACCTCCGGCAACCAAAGGCTACCCTCCTTCGGTTTTTGCTAAACTTCCGGCGCTCGTGGAACGTGCAGGCAATGGAGTGAATGGCGGTGGTTCCATTACCGCATTCTACACCGTACTGACCGAAGGTGATGATCAGCAAGACCCGATAGCCGATGCGGCCCGAGCGATTCTGGATGGTCACATTGTCCTTTCTCGCTCACTTGCGGAATCAGGTCACTACCCGGCAATTGATATTGAAGCTTCTATCAGCCGCGCGATGACGGCACTCATTGATAAGCAGCACTACCGACGGGTACAGCAGTTCAAACAACTACTCGCAAGCTATCAGCGTAACCGTGATCTGATTAACGTCGGTGCTTATGCGGCAGGCAGTGATCCGCTATTGGACAAAGCCATTGAGCTTTATCCCTACATGGCACAATTTCTACAGCAAGATATTGAAGAACGTAGTGAATATGAAGCTGCCTGCATTCAATTACAACAGTTGTTACCTACGTAACGTAACGATTTTCTGTGTGTTGCCATTAAAGCGAGGAATAAGATGCAGCAACAATCACCTCTCATGACCTTGCGTGACCTTGCACAAAATGCAGTGGAAAAAGCCGCCACCCACCTGGCACAAGTTCGTCAGAACCATCAGCAAATGGAGCAACAACTCGCAACGCTGGTGGGCTATCAGGATGAGTACCGGATGCGCCTGAACGACACGCTCAGTGACGGTATGCCGTGTACGACCTGGCAAAACTACCAGCAATTCATGAAAACGCTGGAAAAAGCGATTGAACAGCACAAATTACAGCTCAATCAATGGCAACAGCGGCTTGAGACCGCTTTATCACAGTGGAAAGAAAAGCAACAACGTCTCAATGCCTTTGATACTTTACAACAGCGGGCAGATAACAACCGAAGATTACAACAGAACAGAACGGAGCAAAAACAGATGGATGAGTATGCCCAACGTAGTGCACAACGGAGAAATGGATAATGAATGTCACTCTTTTGCCTGCTGACCTGAAACCGGCAGAAAATCAGCAAACGCGCGGTGATTCTCTCACTAACGCCGATCAATCTTCTGTCTTTGCTCAGTTTCTTAATCTGGAAACCGAGCTGACACAGAAAGGTATGGTCAAACCGGGAAAAGTGTCATCCAAAGAAGGAAAAGAGACCGCGGATGAAACAGACATCGGTTTATCGCCACTATTGTCTATCCCAAATGAATTACCTATCTCAAATGGAATGCCAACGGAGCCGATTACCTCCTCGCAGGTTCCCCTTGATGTAAAAGCAGATGCAAACAAACAACCGGTTTCTGTTGATGAGAAACTCATGTCAGCAGAAGAGCTGGCGGCAAGTTTACCTATACAATTATCCGGGTTAGCCATCAAACCAGAAAACCAGAAAAGTAGCCTCCAACCTGACGGACTCATTAAGCATAATGATAAAAACCGTCAAATTAGTGCTAAAGAATTAGTCGTTACAGGATTATCGACTAAGGAAAATCCGCTAACCACGATTGCAGAACAACCAGAACAAAAAGAACAAACAGAAGAAAAAACAGAAGTTCTTTTTAAAACCAAACCTGAAAACGGACTTGGGCAAAATTCTTCGGTAAAACCCAAAATTGCTGCCACAACTCTCCAGCATGAAACTGTAACTCAACCCCATCCACGTGAATCAGCATTAATTCAAACCCCTGCTCAAGCTGAAAGCCAGCCCGCGCCAGCAGTCACTGAAAATCAACAAACCGGGCAAATCTCCTCTGTAGCAACCTCTCCTCTGCTTTCTGCCGGGCATAACCAGACAGCCCAGTTTCAGTTATCCAGTGCTTCTACCCCCTTACTGAATGCCCAGTTGGGTAGTGAAGAGTGGCAACAACAATTAAATCAACAAATCATTTTATTTAACCGCAATGGCCTGCAACAGGCAGAACTACGCCTGCATCCACAAGAGCTAGGCGCATTGCAAATCCGTATGTCTGTTGAAGATAATCAAGCGCAATTGCATCTGGCATCGGCTCACAGCCATGTCCGGGCCGCACTGGAAGCGGCATTACCGGGACTTCGCCATGCCTTGGCAGAAAGTGGCATTCAACTGACCCAAAGCAGTGTCAGCAGTGACAACGCCAATTCGTGGCAACAAGAACAACGTTCTGGTTCACAACATTCGGGCGGCACCGCAAGTCACCATGCGGATACCGCCTCGGAAAACCATTCCACTACTGAATCCACAGTACATTTAACACCTCATCAACTGGCATCGGTTCGGGGCGGTGTGGATATTTTCGCCTGATGATGGAAGGTATTGATACGTACTATAAACAAGGCTCACAACAAACGAACGAGTTAGTAGTTTTTTCCCCGTTTGTTCCAGCTATTGCCGGCGGAAATACGCGGGATAATGATTATCGATATTGATGGATAAGCCAGTCCGCCACGGAGCGCGTGGACACTTATCCGCAACAAAAACAGGAATTTGTCTGTCCATGTCTGACTATAGCTACGAGCGTAAACGCAAAAATCCATTTGGGATGATACTGTTAGTACTGATTGCCGTTATCGGGGCCGCCATCGGGGGATACAGTTGGTGGGCACTTAAACAGGCAAAAGAGAGTAACTCTGTGGCATCCAAAACCATAGAAGTCCCGGTCTTTATGACTCTGGAGCCTTTTACCGTCAACCTGATCGACAATGAAGATCACTTTGACCGAGTGCTCTACATTGGTGTGACTCTACGTTTAGCCGATGAAAAAACTCGTCAGCGCTTCCACGAGTATCTGCCGGAAGTTCGTAGCCGTATGTTGTTGTTGCTATCACGCCAAAAATCAGCCGATCTGGCGCATGACAACGGCAAATTGCGTCTGATGGACGACATCAAGCAAACACTGCGCCCAACCTTGGTACCCGGTGAACCGGATCAGGTCATCACCGATGTGCTGTTTACCACGTTTATTCTGCGATAATCACCATGAGTGACAATATTCTTTCACAGGCAGAGATTGATGCTCTGCTCAATGGCGACAGTGCCAGTGACGACGCAGAAAATACCGCGTCCAGGGAAAATGAGATTCGCCCTTACGATCCCAATACCCAACGCCGTGTTATTCGGGAACGTCTGCAAGCACTGGAAATTATTAATGAACGCTTTGCTCGTCATTTCAGGATGGGGTTGTTTAATATGCTCCGCCGTAGTCCTGACATTACAGTCGGTGCAATAAAAATTCAGCCTTATCATGAATTCGCCCGTAACCTGGCAGTACCGACCAACCTTAACTTGGTTCATCTGAAACCGTTGAGAGGAACAGCGCTGTTTGCATTCGCACCAAGCCTGGTTTACATCGCGGTAGATAACCTGTTTGGTGGTGACGGACGTTTCCCGACCAAAGTGGAAGGTCGTGAATTCACCCATACTGAACAACGAGTGATTAATCGAATGTTACGTATGGCGCTGGATTCCTATCGTGATGCCTGGAGTGCCATTTTCAAAATTGAAGTGGAATATATCCGCTCTGAAATGCAGGTAAAATTTACCAACATTACGACATCACCGAACGATATTGTGGTGACAACGCCATTTCAAGTGGAAATTGGTGCGTTGAGTGGTGAATTTAATATCTGTATTCCGTTTGCCATGATCGAACCCCTACGGGAACGTCTGACCAATCCACCGTTGGAAAATGTCCGGCAAGAAGATAGCCTGTGGCGAGAAAGCCTGGTAAAACAGGTTCAGCATTCAGAACTGGAATTAGTCGCTAACTTTGCTGATATCCCGCTGAGGCTGTCAAAAATCCTGCAACTCCAGCCGGGGGATATCTTACCTATTGATAAACCCGAACGCCTGATCGTTCACGTCGATGGTGTGCCCGTGCTCACCAGTCAGTACGGAACATTAAACGGGCAATATGCCCTGCGTGTCGAACACCTTATTAACCCTGTTTTAAATGCTCTGGATGAGGAACAGCCCAATGAGTGATGCTAAGCAACCCACAGATACCGCTTCAACCGGATCTGCCGAAGATATGTGGGCAGAAGCGCTGGAACAACAGGCAGCGCAACAACAAACCTCTGACAGTAGCGCGGCAATATTTGAATCGCTGGAGCCTCAGGATGCACTGGCTCACTTATCGGATATCGACCTAATCCTGGATATTCCGGTCAAATTATCCGTAGAATTGGGCCGGACAAAAATGACCATCAAACAACTACTGAGATTATCTCAAGGTTCAGTGGTTTCCCTTGATGGCCTCGCCGGGGAGCCGTTGGATATTTTAATCAATGGATATCTGATTGCTCAGGGTGAAGTTGTGGTTGTATCCGATAAATACGGTATCCGTATCACCGATATCATCACCCCTTCTGAACGTATGCGTCGCCTGAGTCGTTAATATGGCTTTCCAGCCCTCTCTGCATCATGGCGCGGCAGAGCCTGCCGCGCAAACCCAAGCGGTTGCTCAAGTAGCCACTTCTGCCCCCCTTCCCGCAGGTCAGACACTGATGCAAGTCAGCAGTGCTCTGGCGGGAGTGTTGCTATTGATTTTCACTCTCACTTGGTTAATTCGCCGTATGGGGCTATTTTCCAGCAAAGGGAGAACTCAGCAACAATTAAGTATCAAAGCCAGTTGTTCTTTGGGACAACGTGAACGTGTCGTCATTGTGGAAGTTGAAGATAACTGGCTGGTACTGGGTGTCACTGCTCAGCAAATTAATTTATTACATCAGATGCCAATACCTGAATCCAACCGTGATAGCACCGAAGAGCAAGCTATAAAACCGGCACTGTTTGGTCAGATCTTAAAAAATACGCTGATGCGACAAGGCAAAAGTGATGAAAAAAAGTAGTTCTCTCTTTATGACAAGGGATAAATTTGCCATGTCATTCCGTCTGGGGATGATACTCGCCGCGCTTACTTTACCCATGAATGTTGCGGCACAGTTGCCGGGGATAATCAGCCAACCGCTGGCAAACGGCGGGCAAAGTTGGTCACTACCGGTTCAGACGTTAGTTTTTATTACCGCACTGACTTTTATTCCCGCGGCCTTGCTCATGATGACCAGTTTTACCCGCATTATTATCGTGTTGGGTTTACTGCGTAATGCTTTAGGCACCCCATCAGCGCCACCCAATCAAATTTTACTTGGACTGGCGCTATTTATGACATTTTTCATTATGTCACCGGTTTTCGATAAAGTTTATCAAGATGCTTATCTGCCTTTCAGTGAAGATAAAATTAGTCTGGAAACCGCTTTAGAAAATGGTGCCAAGCCACTACGGCAATTTATGTTGCGTCAGACAAGGGAAAACGATTTAGCGCTGTTTGCTCGTCTTGCTGATCAACCACCATTTGAAACCGCCGATTCCGTTCCTATGCGAGTATTAATGCCGGCATTTATCACCAGTGAATTGAAAACCGCTTTTCAGATTGGTTTTACACTGTTTATCCCATTTTTGATTATTGACCTGGTGGTCGCCAGCGTATTGATGGCGTTGGGGATGATGATGGTACCCCCCGCGACTATCTCACTGCCCTTCAAACTCATGCTATTTGTCCTAGTTGACGGCTGGCAATTACTGCTAGGTTCTCTGGCACAAAGTTTCTATGGTTAACCTGAAAAGAGACAGACATTATGACTCCTGAATCAGTAATGGCATTGGGAACAGAAGCCATGAAAGTCGCGCTGGCGCTCGCTGCGCCGCTGCTTTTATCGGCTTTATTATGTGGTTTAATTGTGAGCTTGTTGCAAGCTGCAACACAGGTTAACGAAATGACGCTGTCATTTATTCCTAAAATTCTGGCGGTATTTGTCACTACCGTTATCGCCGGCCCTTGGATGCTAAACCTATTTCTGGACTACATGCGTGAACTCTACAGCAGCATACCCGTGATAATTGGCTGATTATGATCTCTTTTAACAGTGAAATGCTGATCCAGTTTGTCAGTGAGTTTTTCTGGCCGCTGGTTCGGGTGCTTGCGCTGTTCAGTACTGCACCACTATTTAGCGAAAAACAGGCAACAAAAAAAGTCAGAATCGGACTGGCAGTGATGATAACGCTGCTCTTGATGCCAAACCTGCAACCTGCGCAAGTGCCTATTTTCTCTGTCACAGCATTCTGGGTGATGCTCCAACAAATCCTAATTGGGGCATCACTTGGCCTGACGATGCAAATTGCCTTTGCTGCGGTGCGTCATGCCGGTGAAGTAATTGGTTTACAGATGGGGCTTTCATTCGCTACCTTTTTTGATCCCTCCGGCGGCCCCAATATGCCTATTTTGGCACGAATCTTTAACCTCTTGACCTTACTGTTATTTCTGGCCTTTGACGGGCACCTGTGGCTATTATCGGTTCTGGCGGATACATTTCAGGTTCTTCCGGTACAACCAATGCAACTCAGCGCTCAAGGATTTTTTCTGCTAGCACAAAGCGCCAGTATGATATTTATCAACGGCATGATGCTGGCTCTACCATTGATAACGCTATTATTAACACTGAATTTATCATTGGGGATTTTAAACCGGATGACACCACAACTTTCCATCTTTGTGGTCGGTTTTCCGTTAACACTGACTACCGGTATCTTGGTACTCACACTTTTAATCCCGATGTTAGCGCCATTTACCGAGCGTATGTTTAGTGAATTATTTAACCGACTGGCAATTATTATCAGTGGTATGGTTATTTAAAGGCATTTTTTAAACCGGAATTGATCTAAAAAAATTATAAGTATTCTACACAACATAAATCGTACTGTTCTATACTAGAAAATCCTGTTGATAAGTGAAAGACAAGCGCATTTTATTATGAACTAACCGCTTATTTTCAAAGATATTATTAACACAGAAAAAATAAGCTAATTAGAACGGAGTAATAAATTAATGAATATAGAACAAGAGTTATATAATGCCGCAGTTAACTTAATTGAAAAACGATACCCTAAAGGACGGGGCGGCGCTGCCTCAGTACGGACAGAATCGGGCAAAATCTTAACCAGCATTGCCCCTGATACCAAAATTGACGCATTATACCTTTGTATGGAAGTTGGCGCTTATTTAGAAGCCCATAAATTGAATGAAGCGGTAACACACTCTTTATGTCTCTACCGTGAAGATGCCGGCTGTGAATATATCATTTTAACACCCTGTGGAATATGTCAGGAACGTCTGGTTCATTGGGGCGGCTCAGTAAAAGCCGCGGTGACTAATGATAAAAATGAACTGTTGTTTAAAGCCATACGTGAACTGCAACCTTATCACTGGTCAGCCGTTAATGGAGAGAAACTCTAATATATGTGATTTATTTTAATTTGGTTATTTATTTTATTGCCAAGTATTAACTATTCATTGTGGTTAATACTTGGTTATATTAAATGAAATTATATTTTAACAAAACATTACCACCAAGACATTAAAATAATATAACAATAATTTAATCATCAAGGTACACTAATTTGAAGCTTTAACAAGCCAGAATAAAAAACAATGACTATCATATTCATTTATTAATTTAATTAAGGCTTGTCAATATATTATTTTACTTATTAAAGATATTTTAAATAAACAATTCACAATATTATTTACGAGAATAAATAAGAGACAATAATAATTTTTTTACAAATAGGTGACACTATTTCGGATTTAATTTTATCTAAATATTATATTTTACCATCCTTCTGGTAGTATTCTACCCACTTAAGTACTACACTATACTTACTTTGTAACACATTATGATGGAATCATTAGCTATGAGCGAAACTACTTTTACCTTTAGGGTCGATGATGCCCTGAAAAATGACTTTACCGCAGCAGCAAAATCACTCGATCGCAAAGGTGCACAACTACTACGTGACTTCATGCGGGATTTCGTGCGTCAGCAACAAGAAACGAGCGCCCATGATGCCTGGTTCCGCAGGCAAATAGAAATAGGCCAAGCTTCTGCCGATGCTGGTAATCTAGTGCCAGCCGACCAAGTCGAGGCTAAATTTTTAGCCCGCCGCAAAGCCACACTCCGCCGTTTTGAGGCCAAGTAATGCAATTATTTTGGACGCCAGAAGCCATTCAAGACCGTGAGGAAATATATAACTACGTTGAGGCAAACAACCCTTTAGCAGCATTAGCTCTTGATGAACTTTTTTCAGAGAAAGCCAGTTATCTGACTAATCACCCCGATTCTGGGCGGCCAGGCAGAGTTAACGGCACTCGTGAGTTAGTGGTTCACAAAAATTACACACTAATCTACGACATTGCAGATAGAATAGTAAGAATTCTCCGTGTACTACAAAATCAACCGTTCTCAACACCAGTTCTTCCATATGATCTAAAAGCGAAAAAATACCCAAATGATCAACTGGTATTCAACAATAGTTTAAACCATACGTGAACTGCAACCTTATCACTGGTCAGCCGTTAATGGAGAAAAGCTCTAATATCGTCAATATTGGTACCGTCACTCATATTTTTGTGCACAGTACCTGTTATTTCTTATACTTTTAATATGTCGATCAGAATCTATTGATAATAATCGTATTGATTAAACAAAAAATTATCAACATCCGTCCATTGGTCTGGTTATTTAAGCGATATCTTTTTACGCTGAACACATGTTTCAACAGACCACTTAACCAGATCAATAGCCGATTCTCTATCCATTCGAAGGCATGAAGCAACCATAATTGCCTGGGAACAAGCAATTACAAAGCAATCCCCTGAACTTAGATTTCTTTCAACAACATCGAATCGTTCAACATAATCACTGAACCGGGAAAAGATTTCGTCCTGTGGGTTCTCAATTTTTGGCGGATTAACTTCCTTTTTACAAACCAAGATTGCATCAAGATTGATAGGCTCTTTTGCAGCGCTTTTAGGGCTGGCAACAGACATTTCAGCTTTTACCGGGTGAGCAGCTACAATATCAAAACCGGCTTTAGTGACAGAATCGTATATTGCCATCCAGCCGTCTATCGTCGAATGATGATAACTGAAACACAAGAGACCATCTTCTTTAAGCACTCGGTTGCATTCCTTAAAAATACTGCAAATTTTCCTTGTGAAACTTTCATTATCCCTATCTTGAACTTCGTTTTCATGTGATGAATCTTTCCTATTTAAGTATTCGTATTCACCACTAAGAGCATTAGAAAGCCAAGCATAGAAAAAATCACTCAATTCACTATAGTGAACAAAATCAAAATACGGTGGATCAGTAACTACTGCATCAACCGATGAATCAGGGATGGGAAGTGAAGAACTGTCCGCATTCAAAATCAAAGCACCTTGAGAAGCGTTTTTGAACGTTTCCCATGATTGAGTAACATTTACCCTTATCGGATCACTACAAACAACTTTCTTTGAAAAACATTTTACCCCATTGTTTTCAATAAATACTTCAAATGGTTCATCAAGATAGGTTTTCGCCTTAATCAAACGACTTTCAAATAATGTCGAAAATGTACCGCTGCTTTTTCCCGGTGTTCCCCATACACTATTTTCTAATGGTGTTCTCTCTGGTTTCAAAATATGATTCGAAAACATATGGCGAACAGCACCAGTACCTTCCCCCTTAAAACTGCAAAACAAATTATTAAATTCAAGTGTTCCGCTGAACAAGCAAACAAAATGATCTCGAATCACCTTGTCTTTAATCTTCAATATCCGCTGAAGCAATAATCCAAGGCATAACAATTGACGTTCATTAAAGAAGTCACGCCAATTATTATAGTTATATCCACGTGCTTGGTTCGTGTTATATCCGGGTCTAACTTTCATAGTGGGTAATGGAAGATCGCCTTTGATCAGGGAAAGACGTTCACGCGTTTCATTAAAAAGGTCGTAGTCATATTGGGTCGGTTTGATATAGACCTTTTCACCGGCTTCGTTAAGCGCCATAATGGCATACAGTTTATGCTTTGGTGGATGCTCTTTGCTAGATACCAATTCCTTGATTTTGTATTCATTACCTCTACTGTCAACAACTTTTGTCCCCTTGGCAGGTCCATTTTGGGGATTAAAGTTATATGAGCAGCAAGGACATTTAATGTCAGTACTATTGTATTTCTCCACAATAATAGATTCGCATGATGGGCACCATATTTGCGAATCTGGTTTCTTGCTAGCGTAGGCATTTTTACTGAATACATAACTTGAAAACAACGGGATTTCTTCACCCCCTGGCGTGGCAACAACCTTCACCCAAAAATAGTAAAGTGCTGGCGTGGATTTTGAAGCGCCGGGAACCATTGTTGTATAGTAGGAAAGAATTTCCTCTTTTACATCCCGTTCAATGGATTTAAATTCTTTTTTCAGTTCATTTATATTCACGCTAGCCATTGCTTGTGTGACTAAGAATGTACTAACTGGGTTAACATCACATCCTATAATACTTGCTCCAAGCTTTGCCGCTTCCCCCAATGTAGTTCCTGAACCCATAAAAGGATCAAGCACAACCTTTCCGGTATGTTTTTGGTATTCATAAAAATCCTTCCATTGACCTTCAGTAAGAGCACCAGAAACAATAGAACGGAATACGCTTCCTAAACGCTTCGCCCACCATTTATGAATGTGGTAAATGGGACGGTTAATTTCCTTTCTGTAACTTTCGATTTCCGCAATTGGATCAATCTGCTCGAAAGGGAAATTATTTTCAATTATATACTTCATATTATTTTGTTAACACTGGCATAGAAACAGACGTACGAAGTTTTGCTGTACGTGCTTTGCAGCCAGCAAAAATATCTTCAATTAGAACAGGTTCAACAGATTGATCAGGTTTTCCATTATCAATGATATTGTACAAAAAGTTATTTTCGTAAATGTCATACCTTGACACTTCTTCTGTAGCCAAGTGCGATATCTGAAGATTTTCACAATCAAATTTTTTCGCTACAAAAACCTTTCTTGTATGATCTTGAACTGTACCAATCAAGGAAGGCACACGTAGGTCGATAGGTATAACACCATTATCATTAATCTGACCATAAAAGTGATCGTAAACGGCTTTCATTATTTGATGTTCATTGTGGTACATGCGCAATCCTTAAGGTTATTTTTAATATTGGTTATTGTTTTCAACTGTTTCCATAATTCGTTACTTAAATCACGATATCCTTCTTCATTGGGATTAGATAGAAAGTTGAATCCCTGCCCGTTTTAAGCGTTATACCGTAACGATTTTTGAAAAAAAGATCAAAAGGGAAATCAAATAACACAGTAATTAGGACTAAACTTAGCAAACATAGTCGATTATGAAGCAATTGTTTGGGATAATATTCGTGATTTCATCCGACTGGTAAGGAGTCATCCTCACCAAGCGAACTTTACACTCTGCATTCTTATCTTTATAAATATATCCCTCTTCGGCATTACTAAATGGAGCCATTTCAATACGAATAGTATTTTTACCATTCTGCAATAATGGTGCAACATTGTAACCCGTTGATATGGTTCCGGTCCTTGAACCCAGATTACTTAAAGTATAGATCCCATTGACTCTGAGAACACAATAAGCACGATTTGTTTCTAAATAAGTGATATATTTAACTTGATCCATTTTATTTTCCCCATAAGCTGATAATGAAAATAAGGTCATAAAAAACAGAATTAATTTTTTCATTACGATAACCTCAGTTTATATGTCGATCTCTATTTTGGTTATATTTCCTTCCCTCTCAGTATTAACTGAAAAAAACAGTTAATACTGAGTTAGTTAAAACAAACCATAGTTATCTCGAAATAACCACTTTTCCATTTATTAGAGAAAAATATGGGCTAAATGTACGACCGTTTTCACCATTTTTATCTCTAATTAACAATGGAGAATTATTACTATTTTCAATTTCAAACCGGAATAACCGCCCTCCAAAATAACGTACTAACTTATACTTTTTCCAGTCTATCGGTATAGCCTGATAACCGTCATCAAAATTTCTCCCAAAGTCTAAAGAATCAAAATAATTTTGTTCCGTACTGTCATTAGCCTGTGCATGTTCATACAACATTATTTTGGCGGCATGTTGTAAAGCTACCGAATCTTTATTTTTCATTATTTTCCAGATATCTTCATACGCTTTTTTAACCAGTTCAGTACTTGCCACAGTCTCCGGCAAAGGGGTAGCCGTTGTCCAGGCCCAAGCAGGCAGATCATTTAATGTCACTATTCGTTGCGCATAATAAAACCCCCTATCTTTAAGATTTTTTTCTGTGATTTTACTGTACTGAGCGGTATCAATATTAAAATTAACAGATTTCATACTGGTTGGCTCCAACGTGCCATTTTTATCTGCCACACTAGCGATAATATTAGTCACTTCATCAGATTCATAAGGAGTTACTCTTACCAGTTTGACCTTACACTCCGTACCTTTTTCTTGATAAACATATTTCTCGTCTACATCAATAAACGGAGCCATTTCGATATAAATAGTATTCTTACCATTTTGCAATACTGGTGCAACATTGTAACCCGTTGATATTGTTCCAGTCCTTGAACCCAGATTGCTTAAAATATAGATCCCATTGACTCTGAGAACACAATAAGCACGGTTTGTTTCTAAATAAGTGATATATTTAACTTTATCCATAGTGTTTTTCCCATAAGCTGATAATGAAAATAATATCATGAAGAATAAAAAAATCTTTTTCATTGCTATAACCTCAATTTATATGTCAATTTCTATTTTGATTATATTTCCTTATCACTCAGTATTAACAATCATAAACAGCCAATACTGAGTTAATTAAAACAAATCTTAATTATCTTGAAATAACCACTCGTCCATTTATTAAAGAGAAAAATGGGCTAAACGTGCGGCCATTTTTACCATCCTTATCTCTGATCAATAATGGAGATGGTGATCCATGTTCGACTTCAAATCGGAATAATCGGCCTCCCATATAACGTACTAGTTTATATTTACTCCAGTCTATCGGCACTGCCTGATAACCATTATCAAAATCTTCCTTAAAGCCCAGAGAATCAAAATAACCTTGTTCTGTACTATCATTGGCCTGTGCATGTTCATATAACATTAATTTGGCTACCGATTGCAAAGCCGCCAAATCTTTATTTTTCATTATTTGCCAGATATCTTCATAAGCTTTTTTAACTAACTCCGTGCCTGCTGCCGTTTCCGGCAAAGGCGTAGCCGTAGTCCAAGCCCAAGCGGGCAAATTATTTAATGTAACTGATCGCTCAGTATGATAATAAAATTCACTAGGGTATTCTTTCGTCATGATTTTGCCAGATTGAGCAGTATCAATATTAAAATTAATGGACTGCATGCTGTTAGGTTTCAATTCACCATTTTCATCTACCACCTCAGTAACAATATTAGTAATTTCATCCAATTGATAAGGTGTAACTCGCACTAATCTAACCTTACACTCTGCGTCTTTTTCTTTATAAATATATTTATTATCCCTGGCACTTAATGGCCCCATATCAAGACTGAGAATGTTTTTACCATTTTGTAATAGCGGTGCAATGTTATATCCGGTTGATACAGTACCAGATATAGAGCTAAAGTTGTCTAAAGTAGTGATTCCATTCACTTTAAATCTGCAAAGTACCCGATTAGTTTCTAAATAAGTGATATATTTAACTTTATCCATAGTGTTTCTCCCATAAGCTGATAATGAAAATAATATCATGAAGAACAAAAAAATCTTTTTCATTGCTATAACCTCAATTTATATGTCAATTTCTATTTTGATTATATTTCCTTATCACTCAGTATTAACAATCATAAACAGCTAATACTGAGTTAATTAAAACAAACCATAATTATCTTGAAATAACCACTTTTCCATTAATTAAAGAAAAATAAGGGCTAAATGTGCGACCATTCTCACTATTATTTTTATCTTCAATTAATAAAGGTGAATTATTACTATGCTCAAGCTGGAACCGAAATAACCTCCCGCCCATATAACGTACTAATTTATATTTACTCCAGTTTATCGGTATCGCCTGATAACCGTTATCAAAATCTTTCTTAAAATCCAGAGAATCAAAAAAACTTTGTTCTGTACTATTATTGGCCTGAGCATGTTCATACAACATTAATTTTGATACCGATTGTAAAGCGGCCAAATCTTTATTTTTCATTATTTGCCAGACATCTTCATAAGCTTTTTTGACCAGTTCAGTACTTGCTTCCGTTTCCGGCAAAGGAGTAGCTATAGTCCAGGCCCAAATAGGCAGATCATTTAATGTCACTGTTCGTTCGGCGTAATAAATACCCTCATCCTTGAGATTCTTTTCCGTAATTTTACTATACTGCTCGGTATTAGTATTAAAATTAATGGATTTCATACTATTAGGCTCTGCTATACCATTTTTGTCGGCCACACTAGCGATAATATTCGTAATTTCATCCGACTGGTAAGGTGTCACCCTCACCAGTCGAACTTTACATTCCGCATCCTTATCTTTATAAATGTATCCCTCTTTTGCATCACTAAATGGAGCCATTTCGATATAGATAGTATTTTTACCATTTTGTAATAATGGTGCAACATTGTATCCTGTCGAAATAGTTCCAGTCATTGAATAAAGGTTGCTTAAGGTATATATTCCATTGATTCTAAGGACACAACGTGCACGATTAGTTTCTAAATAAGTGATATATTTAACTTGATCCATTTTATTTTCTCCATAAGCTGATAGTGAAAATAATGCTACAAAGAACAGAAAAAATTTCTTCATTGCGATAACCTCAATTTGTATGCTGATTTATATTTTAGTTATATTTCCTTACTCCTCAGTATTAACTGCAAAAAACAGTTAATACTGAGTTAGTTAAAACAAACCATAGTTATCTCGAAATAACCACTTTTCCATTGATTAAAGAGAACAATGGGTTAAATGTAAATCCATTTTCGCCATTCTTATCCCTAATTAATAATGGAGACTGTATCCCATCTTTAACTTCAAATCGAAATAATCTTCCTTCCATATAGCGCACCAATTTATATTTATTCCAATCTATCGGTATAGCCTGATAGGCTTTACCAAAATAATGTTTAAAATCCAACGAATCAAAATGGATTTGTTCAGTACTGTCATTAGCTTGAGATTCCTCATGCAGCGTTAATTGATAGGCTGATTTCAGTGCCGTTAAATCCTGGTTTTTCAACATTTGCCAGATATCTTCATAAGCTTTTTTAACCAACTCAGTACTTATCGCAGTTTCCGGTAAAGAGGTAGCCGTAGTCCAAGCCCACATAGGCAGATCATTTAATGTCACTGTCCGCTCTGTATGATAATAAAACTCATTTGGGTATTCTTGCGTAGCAATTTTACTAGATTGTGCAGTATTAATATTGAAATTAACAGACTGCGTGCTATTAGGTTTCAATATTCCATCTTTACCTACTACTTTGGTGATAATATTGGTAATTTCATCGGAATCATAGGGGGTCACCCTCACCAATCGAACCTTACACTCCGCATTTTTTTCTTTATAAACATATTTATCATCCCGGGCACTTAATGGCCCCATATCAAGACTGAGAATGTTATTACCATTTTGCAACAATGGAGCAATATTGTAACCTGTCGATATGGAGCCAGATCTTGAATCAAAATTATCTAAGATAAAGATCCCATTTAATTTTAACATACAAAGTGCCTGGTTTGTTTCTAAGTAGCTAATATATTTAACTTTATCCATTGTATTTTCCCCATAAGCTGCTAATGAAAACAATGCCATAAAAAATAGAAAAGATTTCTTCATTGCAATAACCTCAGTTTATATGTTGATTTCTCTTTTGACAGTTTTGGATATATTTCCCATTTCTTCTTCCTCTTCTCAGGATCCTCTTTGTTCTGTGGGTTAAAGCTACTATTTTTATTTTCATTTGAACCTTTCCCAACCCCATACTCCACATAATAACTGGCGACAATCCCATGATGAAAAAACACCAGAGATAACTCCTTATCCTGTTTATCCAGTTCAAAACATCCTTCCGCTTCAATATCCGCGCCAGCTTTAAAATATCCTTCCACCAGATAATATTTAAACCCCGCCTGAATATTAGTTTCCGCTTTAATCGCTAGCGTACCTCTTACCATATCCCCCAGTTGAAATTCCATTTTATGCTCTTCATTACTGGCATATTTAAATGACAGATTTAACGCCCCTTCCAGAATCATATCTAATTGCGCCCCCAGATAAGCCCCATTCCGTCCCTCTTCCACCGCCGCCTTATCTTTTAATCCCTGTTCACGAATTAAGGCGATTAATTTCTCAACCCCAAATTCCGTCGCAAACGCCTCAATTAAATCCAGCCGCAGTTTTATCCCAATCAGCGGCGCTAACGCCACCGAAACCGCATGCTCAAAATAAGCTGCGTCTCCATGTGTGGCATTCACCAGTTTACTGCCGCCGCTTAATTTTATTTCCGGAGTCTGGATTTCCACCTCCAACAGTTTAATTTCCTGACTGCCTTCACTGGAAAACAGTTTTTGCAACGTCTCAACCGCCTGCAAGCCTTTATTCACCAGACCCAGCTTTTTACGTTTTTCTTTAAATTCTTTTTCCAGTTCACGTGTAAGTGTGTGGGAATAAGGACCCAGCGTATAAGCAAAACTCCCTTCGGCAGTTAACGTGTCCGTTAATTCATAACCCGCCGTGTGTTTATGCCAGTTTTGACCGGGCTTTTTCGCGTTCGGATTGGTTTTCTTTCTCTCCTTCAGCGCCTCCGCTTTTCTTTCCTCCGCGCTTCTTTCCCGTACTTCTTGTTCTGCCCCTATCGTCACATCCAGTGTCCATTCATATTGCGGCAACACATGGATTTTGGTGCTAAAGGCATCCACTCTCCCTAGCATCAACATTTTCACTTTATCATCCGGCAAGAGAAATGAGCGCTGGGCAAAAGGCTGACCGTAACATTGCGTCAGGGTCAGAATATAATCCGTATGCGGTAAACAATTCAGATCCCCCTTCTGAAACAACCACGATGCAATAAAACCTAACGGATCACTTGCTATCGGATCAACCGGCAAGTTATGACGGGAAAAACTGATTTCATAATCTACTCCCGGTCCCTTAATTGGATTTTTACTCAATTCATAAAATTGAAACGCCGGGTTATCCGGGCTATAGAAAATCGCTTTGGGACAGTGTGCATTCTTCGTTATACACTGCTTTCCCACCAATGAAACAGACACCGGTATCCCCTTCGCTTCATCAACCACCCAAATATCCCCTATCGGTTCAATCTGGTTATAATGAAAAACCCGTTTCCCAACTTTTAATACTAATTTGTGAATACAAAGGTCCGGGATTTTACAATCACAAACCGCACTTTTCATATTAACTGAAAGCATGTTTTTTCCTTAACCAATATTAACACTACCACCACCAATCACAATTCCACCACAACTCACCGCATCACCGGTTCTTGCCGCAGGTTTACCATCAACAAAAACGGTACTGGAACCACCAGCAATTATGCGTGAATGAGATGAATGAGGCGCCAAACTATCGCCCTGACGAGCTAAAGGAATACCGTCAACTTTCACACTGGTCGATCCCGAAATAACCGGTGTCGCGCCACAATCACCATGCGCCGTGCCAATATCACCAATTTTTACCGCATTACCCATATTTATTCCTCCATATCTGGCAAAATTAAAATAATCAGTCTTTAAAATGGAACCAAGGTACTGATGAATCGCCTAACTCCTGTAATAGCAACTCTTCAGCCCGTATATGCCCCGGTTCACAGATATTATTCAATATATTTTTACAACGAGTAGGCGATTCTTTAACAGATGAGTATCTTCGTAAGAAGAATAACTTTAATATTCCTCTGACACTGTGATCATCCGTAATACCGATATTTTTTAACTCGGTAATTAGCCTCCGGATATAACCAACGTAATCAAACTCCTCAATAGTTTCCCATTCGATAATTAATGCTGCCAATGTCTGTACATAACGCTCAGCAAAAGCAGCCTCAATCTTTTCCAGTTGTTCCGGCGTAATCGATAATAGCTTTCTTTTGCTACTGGCATCCCGTGGATATTGTTCTCTATTAGCAAGAAAATCATGACTTTGAATATTGCCCTGATAGTTGGTGGCAATTTTATCTATCGGCCCCATGAAACAGTGAATTTCCCAGTCACTGAGGACACTGAGAAACTCCCAGATATTACGCGGATCATAAAACCGGAAAAATACTGGTTTATCCTGTTCAGGTAATAATACTTGTAAATATTTACGCAAATGCCGACGTAATGTTTTCATATCCGCCTGAGAGCTTAAGAAAACTCCCCAAGGTATGTTACAGTCCTCCAAATAAAGTTTTAACTTTTCGGTCACTTCCACTAAATAAGGCGCCACCTTAAGTAATTCAGGCGGTAAAGATTCATCATAAAGACAAGTAAACGGTGGATCAAAATGCTCCAATATAAGAAACAATTTGGATTCTGTCGCGGCGTCAATGACAGCATAAAGTTTTTCTTTAACCATTGTTATCTTTCTCCTTCGGGCAATGTGCGACAAACATCGAACCGGCATGAGCCGCACTCTGCAAAATCGCCGGATTAACCGGTTGCAATAAGACGCCGGGGTTACCACCTGAATTTAAGTTAATAGACGCACCTTTTATATCTACGCCGCCACCATGAATAACAATAAAATTATCGCCTACTTTCAGGGTGATTTTGCCGCCGCCTGTTATCGTAATGTCATCATTGGTATCGATGCTGAATACACCCTGTATTTTCTGTATGACATCGCCTTTGACCTGTAAGGCTTTGTCACCATCAACCTGATCGATATAGTCACCGGTGGTTTTATGTTCCTGCTGCCCATCAACCGTTATTTTACGGTTATTGGCAATCACCAGTTCGTCATCATGGCCAATGCTGGTTGTACGGTTGTAATTAATTCGCTCATCCCGGGAATTAAGCACCTTAATCGCCAGATTTTTCTGAGCATGAATAAACACCTCTTCTCGGTCTTTTTCATCCTCAAATCGCAGTTCATTAAAACCATCCCCTTTATGGGTTTTTGAACGAATGGACATCTGGGTTTTTGATATCGGCAGAGGATTAGGCACAACATTAGCGGCATGATAGGTACGCCCAGTAATAATTGGCTGATCGGGATCGCCATGTAGAAAATCCACCAACACTTCCTGCCCTACACGCGGGATAGCAATCATGCCCCAACGCTTGCCGGCCCAAGCCTGACTGACTCTTATCCAACAGGAACTCTGGTCATTGAATTTGCCATATTGATCCCAGGCAAACTGTACCCGCACACGCCCGTATTCATCACAAAAGATCTCTTCCCCCTCCGGGCCAACCACGGTCGCAATTTGTAGGCCGTCAATACGCGGCTTAGGATAAGGCGAGGGACGCCACACCCGGTTACGATCGCCAAAGGTGAAATCATTCGTTAAGGTCGTCCCCATTTCACCATAACGGGATTCATCCGCCTGTGGCTGTCTACCGTGATGGCTGATGCTAATGACCCGCCACTGGGTATTAAATTGCTCTTTCGGATGATCCGTAAGCGTAAATCCTGATGCCGGCGCCAGAGCAAAACAATCACTTTGCCCACGACCAAACATAGCATCAGCGCGCAGCGCTTCCAGACGAAATTGACTCAGGCGCTCGCCAATCGCACCTTTTTTAAAGCGCCCGGGAAAATCATAGTAAGTGTAACTGGGCAAATCTGAACGTTGGTGGTTAATTTGGCGTTCATAATATTCATATTCAGCCCCCCACAGTGAGTTTTTAAAAGTACGATCCTTCAACTCAATATTGGCAATCCCAACCTGTTCACGCCAACAGAATCGATTGATGCTGCATTGGCTTCCTGTCGCATCCAATTCTGGGTGATAGGGCAATGAAAATGTTTTATTTATCCACTGAGTATCACTAAAAGCAATTATCGATTCACCCCGCTCTTGTTCAAAATTAAAATAATAAAATATCCCTTCATCAGCCAATAAACGATGAAGAAACACTAAGTCACTCTCATCATATTGCACACAAAACTCTCGTTCAGGATGTTCATATCTCAAGTGATAATAGAAGTCTCTGACACCATTTTCTTTCAATAATATTTCAATAATCTCGATCACAGATTGATGCTGAAAAATACGGGAATTAACCCGTAATCCCGCACGCCATAAACTAGGGTGAAGGGTCAAGGAATAATAACTGCGATGACGACCTGTCGTACCTTGTTCAAACTGAGTCACAATCCCAGTGACACTGCGTTCTATTTTTCCATCACGATAAATGGTCAGTGTCGCAAAATGATCCAAAACATCAGCAAAATTAATATCCGGGTCAGCACTGGTTAATGTCGCTTCCAGACAAAATAATGTTGATAGCGCTTCATCTAGCGTAAAGTCAACCACAGTAAAAGTTTTCTCCGGGAGACTACCCGCAGCAAGTGTAAAAACCAGCCCTGAATCTGTCATGACATTCCTCCTGATTGCGTGAGGTCGAGAATCAGGAAATTAAATAAGTTATTTAAAATAATCATAATCTCATCAACACCTTCTTAAATAATTGCCAAATCTATTCCACCGGTAGATCAATTAATCTCGATCTATATTTCCGCCATAAATGGACAGAAGACTTCACCACATCTCTGCCTCAAATTATCAACAGGCTATCAGCTTAATTTTTTCAACATATAAACGGGAGCATATAAAATGGAAGAAATAATCTACTTATTTTTTAAAAAAAACCAATATTTTATTCCGAATAAAGTGATGGTTTTGTTGGGTATATAACAGAAAATGCCTATACCTAATAGATTTCGAGTTGCATCGCGACGGCAAGGGAGCGAATCCCCGGGAGCATAGAGAACTATGTGACCGGGGTGAGTGAGTGCAGCCAACAAAGAGGCAGCTTGAAAGATAACGGGTATATATATTTAATAAGTTATAATGAGTTATAGCGATTTAACTAACCACAATCACCTGTATGAATTGGCAATAAAAATAAAAGAAGAAAACCAGATTAGCGCAATATCTCAAACAACAACATGCCTTTCCTTTTCTGCTTATTAAATTGTAACTCAAATAAGATAAATTCAGGTAGATTCACATAATAAGTGCAACATCGTTAATCCGTAAATAAACATATTCGTATTCCTTGAATTTGTTTTGATGAAAGAAAAACAGCATTATTTGAATAATAGATAATGACGTAAGATATTTAATTGAAAAATCGCTGGCCTGAAAACCAGCGATTAAAGTAAAAATGAAAATCAAATTAGCGGAGTATTTCAAACAACGACATGCCTTGCATATCCGTAAATGTCTTATACGATGCTTGAAGTATTGCTTGTTGTTGATAATAATTCGAAATCGCTGAATTCCATTCCACATCAACCAGTTCACTCAAACGGCTCTTATTAGCCAGACTGCGTTCTGCTCCCAAGCTATCTAAATCTTCTATTTCTCTCAGTTGTAAACCCAATACCGATTCCACCGAAGAGACATTATTCAGCGTGTTGCGGGCACCACGGTTAGCTTTATTCAGCAATTCCAGTGCATCATCACGAGTCTTTTGATCTGCCTCGGCCAATGGCGTTTTCAATGACTGAATCGCCATGTCTATGGTTTTAAATATGTCTGATTCACTAGAGCTGCCATCCTGCTCTTTTATCGGATTACTCGTCGATGAGAGAAATACCTGAGCCCCAGTATGTCCAATGATCATCGAGCGGTTGCTATCCACTTTTTGAGTCAGTTCCTCAGAGCCACCTCGATAGCTAACTGTTCCGCTTTTACTCTCATCAAAAGGTTTCACATCCGTTTTATAACCGGCAAAAATATAGCGGCCATTACCATCAGTGGTGTTACCCAAGTTAACCAGTTGCTCTTTAAATCCTTCCAGTTGAATAGCCAGCGAGTTACGATCTTCATCACTCAATACACCATTCACTGTAGCTACCAGGCTTTCATGAACATTTTGAACCACACCAACAACTTTAGATACTACGCTTAATTGCATAGAAATCGCATTCTTGGCAAATGAACGAGCAGTCTTATATTGCTGATTCTGAGCTTCAGCCTGGGCAACCATCACGCCCTGAGAGGCCGCCATCGGATCATCCGATGGATTTATCACCCTCTGACCACTAGATAGCTGTGTTCCCTGTTGCATCCATTTTGACTGGGCAGTAGTAATGCCAACCATTTTCTGGTCGTACAATATATTGGTACTTACGCGCACAATATTATTCCTTTTAAATATTCAGCTATACCCTTTATCTTTCAAGCTGCTGCTTTGTTGGCTGCTTTCACTCACCCCAGTCACATAGTTATCTATGCTCCTGGGGATTCGTTCACTTGCCGCCTCGCTGCAACTCGAAATCTATTAGGTATAAATGCCATAAATATCCGAGTATTCTCAGGCTATTTTTTTATTAAATGGCACGTTTATTAACGGCGGAGATCCAAAATGGCATTAAACAAGGTTGTGGCAGTCTGGACAACTTGAGCATTAGCCAGATAATATTGCTGTAAACTTTGTAATGCGCCGTACTCTTCATCTATATTGACGCCGGAAACCGACTGCTGTTCGGCATAAAGCTGTTTAGTAATATTATTCTGAGTTTCTAAATCAACATTCGCCGTGCTGGTCTGGTTACCAATAGTACTGACCATCGAAGCATAAGCACCAGAAAATGACGCTTTACCCTCTACCAATTTTTTACTTTGTAATCCAATGAGTTTTTTGGCGTTGACGTTATCACTCGGTCCACTATCTTTAGTGCCCGCTGCCGCCAATTGTGACGCATCTTTAATATTCACTTCCATACCGCCAATAACACCATTAACCGCTTTCAGTGTATATCGGTCATGCTCTTTTGTATTGTCTGGATTAATTTCAACCTTTAATCCATCAAATTCCAGAGTATTACCCGTTACTTTGGCAGCAATATCCGCCTTATCAGAGGCACGTTGGATTTTCCAATTAGCTCCATCGTAGCTGAGATGATAATCACTGGCTTTTACCGCTGAGGTATCTGTATATTCCACTTTGAAATCAGCAGAACCTTTATTTTTGCCATTGGCAATAACATCAGGGTTATTAAATGCGAAGAAGTCTTCACCCGGTTTACCTTTTAAATCAAAACCAGAACGATGGACCTGATTAAATTGATCGCCCAATACCAACGCTAATTGGTTTAACTGATTACGAGAATTATCCAACACTTCACTGCGCGCCCGTAATATGCCGCTTAATTTACCTTTATCAATGTATCTTTCATCAATTTCAACAACGTCACCAAAACCACGATCATAACCTAGTGTCATGCGACTGCTGTCCGTATTGGACGAAATCGCTGCTACTCGGTAGGCGGTTGTCCCCTGAACTAGCATCGTTCCACCGGCAAAAGTCACATTATAAGCGTCACCGTCCTGCTGAGTCACACTCACACCAATCCGCTCATTCAGTTCATTGACCAATTGATCTCGCTGATCCAGTAATGCGTTTGGTTGAGCACTACCGCCGCCTCTCATACGGGTAATTTCACCATTGAGTTTAGCAATTTGCTGGACATAATTATTGATGGAGTCAACGGAGTCAGTTATTTCCCGGTTAATATTATTTTCCATTTTACGCAGGAAGTCATCTGCACTTTTCAACTGGTTTACCAATCCCTTTGCTTTACCAATGGCTGTCGTTCTGGCGGCATCATCTTCAGCATTACTGACAACATTTTGTAAACTGGTAAAGAAGTCATCAACGGTGTTTGACAGGTTATTTGCTTTATCTGCCAGCAAATTATCAATCTTGGAAATTTGCTGAGAATAAGTGGTTAATGCCCCTTGTTTCGCCTGAGCAGCAGAAAGTTGTTGATTAATGAATTCGTTATATTGACGGTTAATGCTGGTAACAGTAACACCATTTCCGATAAAGCCAACGGACGTCATGGTGCCACCGTTTTGATTGATAACTGTCGATTGCCGGTTATAACCAAGAACTTTGGCATTCGCGAGGTTATTACTCACGGTTCCCACAGCAATCTGAGCAGCCTGAAGGCCACTCATTGCGGTATTAATAAGACTGTTGGACATCAGAAGATCCTTTTGCGTTTTAGTTATGTCTCCGCTGGCGGCGGCAAACAATCTTTCAGATAGGTAAAAACACGTCTGAACTACTGTAGTTTATCGGCTGAGCGCAATAAAACTTGAGCAGAATAGGGTTCAGAATAGTTTACTCAAATCGTAGGTATACGCTTTCACCGCCTGTTCTCCAGCACCTTTTAGCTGTTGAATAACTGAGACCAGTTTTTTCGCATATCCAGGGTCCGTTGCATAACCTGCCTGTTGCAAGGAATAAGCCCCCTGCTCTGGGGTAGCAGAGCGGGCAACGTTGGCGTAACGGGGATTTTCCGTCAGCAATTTGACGTAATCCGTAATCGCTTCGATATAAGAACCATAAACACGGAAATTATCCTTCATTTTTTGTGGCTCACCGTTGATATATTCTGTGGTCAAAATATTAGTTACCGGCCCTTTCCAGCCTTTACCCGCTTTAATACCAAACAGATTATGGCTTGGCTTACCATCGGCAGTCAGAATCTCTCTTTGCCCCCAACCCGACTCCAATGCAGCCTGAGCAATAATCAACAAATGAGGAATGCCACTGCGTTGGCTAGCTATTTGGGCAGGGTGCGAGAGCGTGGATACAAAGTTCGTACTGTTCAGCGGTAGCGGTTTTGGCGCCGCCTCAGGCTTCGGCACAGTTCGACGTATAAACTGCTCAAGCGCCTGCCTTGGCAAAGTTTGCAAAACTTCGTTGTCCGCAGTCATGGGTATCTTGCCCGCTATTTCGCTGGGGGCGGTTTTAGTATTAGAAAGCTGTTTGAGTATCATATCGGCAAAACCTAGCCCCTTCTGAGCAATATTCTGCGCGATTTGCTGATCGTATATCGAAGTATAGAGGTGAGTCTGTTCACTGCTCAACATGCCATCTTTAGGCAGGCCCGAACGCATACTTTTCAACATCATCTGAACAAAGATCCCTTCCATTTGTTGGGCCACTTGCCGTAGCCCTTGTTGCGGATCTTTTGTCAGATTGGCTTTCAATGTGTTAACCGACTGTACATCATAAGCTGCCCCGGACAGGGTTAAAAAATCACTCATCAAATGATCTCCAGTCTCGCCCGCAGACAACCTGCACTTTCCATTGCCTGTAAGATTGACATTAAATCATTCGGTGTCGCACCCAATGAATTCAGTGCTTGAATAACATGACTCAGACTTGCACTGGCATTAACCTGCTGCAATACGCCACCTTGTTCACGAACAGCGACACCGGGATTACGGGTGACAACGGTACTACCACCTGCTAACGGCGTATTGGGCTGATTAACAACCACCTGATTCTCAACCGTCACAGAAAGGTTTCCCTGAGCAACAGCACAGCTATCCAGCATCACATTGCGGTTCATCACCACAGAGCCGGTACGAGAGTTGATAATCACTTTGGCATCACCGACATCAACACGGACAGTCAGGTTCTGCACATGAGAAAGAAATTTAACCTGCTCACTTTTGTCCCTCGGCATACGCAATTGTACCGTGCGGGCATCCAGCGGCGTTGCTGTTCCGGTTCCGCCCATACGGTTGATCGTATCGCTGATTTGCTGAGCAAGAGAGAAGTCTTCGTTATTTAATTGAAGATTCAGTATGCCATTTTCACCAAACTGTGTAGGTAATTCACGTTCAATCACTGCGCCGTTACTAATTCGGCCACCCGCAAGCTGATTAACTTTCACACTGCTACCACCCGCGCTGGCACCGGCACCGCCGACCAAAATATTACCCTGTGCCAGAGCATAGACCTGATTATCAACACCTTTTAGTGGTGTCATCAACAAGGTACCACCACGTAAGCTTTTAGCGTTCCCTAGCGAAGAAACCACCACATCAATATTCTGCCCAGTACGACCAAACGGCGGTAACTTCGCGGTGACCATCACGGCAGCCACGTTTTTCAATTGCATATTGGTTCCCGGAGGAACGGTAATCCCCAACTGGGATAACATGTTACTTAAACTCTGGGTGGTAAATGGCGTCTGAGTGGTTTGATCACCAGTTCCATCTAGCCCAACCACTAATCCATAACCAATCAACGCATTTTCCCTCACCCCTTGCACCGTGGTGAGATCACGAATACGTTCTGCCAATGCAGTCGTTGTCATCAGAGCCAGCAATACAAGAAGAAGGCTGACAGCACATTGTTTTATCATCACCATCCCCTGTTAAAACGGTGCAACATTCAGGAAGAAACGCTGTAACCATCCCATGTTCTGCGCTTCATTAATATATCCATTCCCCACATATTCAATGCGAGCATCAGCGACCTGATTGGAACTAACAGTGTTATTAGCATTAATTGTCCGTGGATTAACCACACCGGAGAAACGGATGAATTCCGTTCCCTGATTGATAGCAATCTGCTTTTCACCGACAACATGTAAGTTGCCATTTGCCAGTAACCGATCGACCGTCACGGTAATCGTCCCTCTAAACGTATTATTGGCATTAGCGCCGCCTCTCCCACTGAAAGTATTTTCACCTTCCATTTCTAAATCGGTTTTATTTCCACCAATTAGCCCGCTAAGAAAACGGGGAGTCAGTGCGGCAGAAAATGTGTTTTTTCCATTACGGCTGGCATTGGCCGAAGAATTCTTACTGGCGCTGACATTTTCCTGCAATGTAATCGTCAGGGTATCGCCAATATTTCGTGGTCGGCGATCTTCAAATAGCGGCTGATAACCATAATAAATAGGCTGTACTACTTGAAAAATAGCGCCATTAGGGACCGGCGCGGTCGTCACAGAAGGTGCTGCGGTGGTTGCCCCCTCAACCAAGGGTTTTTGCGGTATATACGCACAGCCCGTTAGTGACAATACTGCCAGTGCTATACTACAACGCCATTTGTTCGCCACATTTTTCCGTAAATGGCGAAACTGACAAACAACGCTGGTCTCGGCAACAGCCATTGTATCCATCTTCGATGCTCTTAATTTATCTCTGAATAACGGGGAAACTGAGTGTTCCCCCGCAGTTCTGATTGACGATTAGGTTATAACTGAGTCAGTTTTTGTAGCATCTGATCAGACGTCGACACCGCCTTACTGTTAACTTCATAAGCACGTTGCGTCTGAATCATGTTGACCAATTCTTCAGCGATATTGACGTTAGATGTTTCTACATATTTATGCTGGAGCAACCCAGCGCCATTTATTCCTGGTACATTTTCAATCGGTACGCCAGAGCTGCTAGTCTCTACATACAGGTTTTCACCAATACTTTCTAACCCACTGTCATTGATAAAAGTTGTCAGGGTAAATTGACCAACTTGCTGAAGTGCCGATTGCCCCTGTACCTTCACACTGACAACGCCATCACGGCTAATGGTGAGATCTGTCGCGTTATCAGGAATGGTAATGGTCGGGAATATCAAAAAACCGCTAGCGGTTGTCAACTGCCCGTTTTGATCTTCCTGAAATGAACCGTCACGGGTATAGGCGCTGGTACCATCAGGTAACTGAACCTGAAAGAACCCCTTTCCTCTAATGGCAACATTATGACTGTTATTAGTTTCAGATAAGTTTCCCTGACTATGTATACGTTCTGTTGCTACCGGACGCACCCCGGTACCTATCTGTAAACCAGAAGGCAGGCGGGTTTGTTCCGAGGACATCGCCCCTGGTTGACGAATGGTCTGGTAAAGCAGATCTTCAAAAACGGCACGCTGGCGTTTAAAACCATTGGTGCTGACGTTTGCCAGATTGTTGGCAATCACATCCATATTGGTTTGCTGGGCATCCAGCCCAGTTTTAGCAATCCATAATGATCGGATCATCGGTTTTATCCTCTGTGTCTAAATCAACTCATTGCTAATAGCTGATTAGCACGTTGTGCATTTTCATCTGAGCTATGGATGACTTTCATCTGCATTTCAAAACGACGGGCGTTGTCAATCATACTCACCATGCTTTCCATCGGGTTGACGTTACTTCCTTCAAGTGTACCGGCCATTAATTTCACCTCATCGCTGGCAGGCAAGACATTACCCTGTAATTCCTGGGCTTGCTCAGTCATACGGAAAAGACCATCATCGCCACGAACTAGCTGATTGTTCTCAGGCTTCACCATTTTCAATTTGCCAAGTTGCCCCAGTAAAGTTGGCGGATCACCGGCAACCAAGGCAGAGATCGAGCCATCAGCCGCCAAGGTTAATTCAGCTTGTGGCGGAACATCGATCGGGCCGTTCTCACTCATCAGCAAGTTACCCTGAATAGTTAACTGACCGTCCGCTGAAATTTGAATGCTGCCGTTACGGGTATAAGCCTCAGAACCATCTTCAAGCTGAACCGCCAAATATCCCCCCTGCCCGATAGCTACGTCCAATGGACGGGAGGTGTAATTCATCGGCCCTTGGCGATTGTCAGAGCCCGGCGTTGAAGCGACAACCAAAGTACGGGTATTAAAAGCAGCCCCTTCAACAGGCACCGCTCGCAAAGCAGCCAGTTGCGCCTTAAAACCCGGCGTCGATGCATTAGCCAGGTTATTTGCCGTCACTGCCTGATGCTCTAGTGTCTGACGCGCACCGCCCATTGCGGTATAAATGACATGATCCATAATGCTATCCTGAGACTATCAGCGCATACTGACCAGCGTTTGCAGGATCTGATCTTGGGTTTTAATGGTTTGCGCACTGGATTGATAGTTGCGCTGAGCGACAATCATATTAACCAGTTCTTGGCTCATATCGACGTTGGATGCTTCCAACGAGCCACTGAGCAATTTGCCAAAACCGCCAGAATCCGCAATGCCAACCACTGGGCTGCCTGACGCCCCCGTCTCTATCCAAACGTTGTCACCCTGTGCTGCCAGCCCCTCTGGGTTAGCAAAGTTAGTCAGAACGACCTGACCTAATAATTGAGATTGCTTATTGGAATAGGTACCGATGACACGGCCATCTTGCTCAATACGGTAACCATCGAATTCACCTGCGGCATAACCGTCTTGCTTAAGTGCCGATATGCTATCAGCATCAATTTTCTGCTGTTTACTGCCATTAAAATCAATCGTGATATCAGCGGCATTAGAGCCATTCAGAGAAGGAACATTAAAGGTAAACTGATTATTGTCACCAATCAGTTTACCATTGCCATCAAATTTCAACGTCCCCAACGAAGCGGCTTTAGCGCCTTCAACCGAACTATCCTGAGCATGAACCTGCCATTCGTTATCATTCGTTTTCACAAAGAAAACCCTGATACCATGTGGGTTACCCAAGCTATCAAAGGTGGTAACACTGGTAGGATAGTTATAAGAATCCTTATCTTCTGGCGAGAAACCATTTGTCGGTTTTTTATGCATCGAATTAAGGTTGGTTGTCATCGTCACCTTAGTTGTTGCTTTAGCCGACAGTATACCTTGAGGTATTGTAATCGGCTCTGGGTTAGCCCCTTTCTGAATCTCCGGCGCACCGCCATTGATACCGACTGCGGGATAGCCGGTCAGTTTCATGCCTTGCATGTTGATGATATTGCGGTTCTCATCCAGCTTGAATTGACCGTTACGGGAATAGTAAATCCCACCATCACCACCTTGCAGGCGGAAAAAACCATTCTGAGTAATCGCCAGATCAAGTGGGCGATTCGTTGTCGTCGGCGTACCATCTTTAAAATTCTGATTAACACCCGATATTTTTACCCCCAAACCCACTTGAGAACCGGCAAAAATGTCAGAAAAAGCAACTGTGCTGGATTTAAAGCCATAGGTCGCCGCGTTAGCGATATTATTACCAATAACATCCAAATTACCTGCCGCCGCATTCAAACCACTTACTGCTTGTGAAAAGGCCATATTTCTTCTCCGTTAAAATACTTGTTTGTTAAAGAATCTGACGTACCTGATCCATCGTGACAGTACCGATCCGTCCTAGATCTAACTTAGCGCCGTCCGCATCACGAGTAACGCCATTCACAGTCGCGAACCTCAGTGGCTGAAACACTCTCTGCTCGCCTTTATAGCTAGCAGTAATGGTGAAGTTATAAGCACCATCCTCAACATGAGTGCCATCCTCTTTTTTGCCATCCCAAGGGAGGAAGCTATGGACACCCGCTTCCAATCCACCGATATCAATTTGGTGTACAACAGTCCCTTGTTTATCCGTAATGGTGACTTTCACACTATCCGCGGGCCTTTCCAACTCAATACCAAATGGTGTCGTACTGACGTTCCCAGCTTCTTTGTTTAAACCAGCCAAAATGGTATTCCCAGGGATCATTACGCCTCGTCCAATGAGGGCTGATGCCTGCAAAGATTGATTGTTATTAATCTGACCAACAATGGACCCTACCGTGGTATTCAGCTTTTCGATCCCCTCTAGCATGTTAATCTGCGCTAAATGGGCTGTTAGCTCATTGTTCTGCATCGGGTTAGTTGGATCCTGGTTTTTTACTTGCGCGAGCAGCAATTGCATAAAATTGCTATTCAGCTCTTCGCTGTTCTTCTTTGTCTTGCTGTTCTGGGCCAACTCCCTGACCGTAGTGTTATCCTGAGATCCGTTTATTGAATTGGTGATTGCCATGCGTCGCTCCTGTTACTGACCTAACGTTAATGTTTTCAGCATTATCGATTTAGTGGTATTAAGCACCTCAACGTTGGCTTGATAGCTACGGGAAGCCGAAATGGTGTTAATCATTTCCCCGACCACATCAACGTTTGGCATCCGCACATAACCCTTTTCATCAGCCAATGGGTGTCCCGGCTGATACTCAAGGCGGAAAGGAGTAGGATCATCCACAATTTCACTGACCCGCACACCGCCTGTTTCCTGCCCTACCGGTGCAGCCACTCGAAAAACTACCTGTTTAGCCCGGTATGGCTGGCCATCAGGCCCCGCAACACTATCAGCATTCGCCATATTACTGGCACTGACATTTAATCGCTGGGATTGAGCTGATAATGCCGAGCCGGCAATATCAAAAACACTGAGTAAAGACATGGACTTTATCCTTGCTGTAAGACTGACATCATGCTTTTAACCTGAGAGCTGGTCGCTGTCAGTTCAGCCTGATATTTCAGGCTGTTATCCATAAAATTGCCACGTTCCATATCCATATCCACCGTGTTGCCATCCATCGCTGGCTGATAAGGCACCCGATACAGTAAATCCATCTCCATTCTCTTCTGAGGCTGAATAGGAATATGCCGATCGGATGTCAGCGTCAGCCCAATCCCGTTTCCGGTGACCCGACCGTGTGCAATGGTTTTTTTCAGTTGTGTAGCGAAATCAATATCCCGCGCCTGATAGCCAGGCGTATCCGCATTGGCAATGTTAGCGGACAATATTTCTTGTCGCCGGGTTCGCAATGACAGAGCTTCCTGCTGAAAATGAAAGGCTGCATCTAATTTATCGAGCATATTCCTCCCTCTGATGTGACTTACCTGGGTTGTGACCTTAATAGCGCCGTTCGCGATCGCGAAGTTCGCAGTAAACAGAATAAACGCAGAAAGAAAAGCCTATCGGATGAATAGACACTAATTGAATTGCTATTTATCCCATTGACCGATTTTCAATACAGGTACACTGTGCGTTACTAAACAGCGGCGTATTGACCTACGGAAATAATGAGAGCGAGAAGATGCCAGCTATAAATATTATCGGGCTATTCGCATTTTTCTTTATGACTTCGCTGGCATGGGGCAATAATTTACCTCAAGCTATAGAACATTATTTTCAGCAGATACACCGGGATAATCATCATAAAGTTTCGGTTAACATCAAAACACCTGAACAACAATGGCCCCAATGTGAATGGCCGGAAATTCAACCCCCTATCGGCGGTCAAAACCGGGGAAACCTCTCTTTACCCGTTATCTGCCATCAACAACGCAAATTTATCCAAGTCGCTGTCAGTGTGACAGGAAATTATCTGGTTACCCGCCGAGCTATCTCGCGTAATGATGTTTTATCAGATAAAGATTTTCAGGTCAGAAGTGGATTACTGGAAAAACTACCGCATGATCTGGTTATTAACAAAAATAAGATAAAAAACAGTATTGCGATACGTAACATCCCGGCGGGGCAGGCGATTACGCATAATATGTTACGCCGCCCGTGGGTTGTACGGTCAGGCCAGAGTGTGGCGGTGATTGTACAGGGAAATGGCTTTCAGATACGCAACGAAGGGAAAGCTATTAATAACGCCGCTATTTCTGATAAAGTCAGGGTTCGAATGAATTCAGGGCACGTTATAACCGGTCAGGCATTAGAAAACGGCAATGTAAAAATCATGTTATAAGTTCTAAAGTTTTCTCTTACTGTGCCGATATAACCAGCAGAGCACGATTTGCAGGTATGCAAATGGCATGTAACCTGCTCCGATCCATAGGTGAACCTATGCCTGGCCATAAAGGATAATGATTATGAGTATCGAACGCACTCACCCCTTATTAGCTATCGCTGCTGTTCAACAGCGACCTACTAATGAAAGCAGCGCCCAGGGCACCCGAAAAACCTCTGGCGTTACCTTACAAAGCAGTGATGCACAAGTAAAACTGAGCGAAGCACAAACAAAACTGGTTCAGCCGAGCAGCCAGGATATTAATATTCAAAAGGTGCAAAAGTTGAAAGAAGCGATTGCTCAGGGAACCTTAAAAATGAACAGCGGTAAAATCGCAGATGCCCTGCTCAAAGAAGCCGCCGAAAACTTTCAGTACGATAAGAAATAATTAAACCCGCTATGGAAGAACTGCAACAATTATTCGAACAGCAAGTGACCTATTTGACCTCGCTGACCCAAACTATGGTGGAAGAACAGCGCATTCTGTGTGAGGGTTTTATTGAAGCACGGGGTTTGCACCAGGTAACAGAACGAAAAAATTTTTTGTTATCTGCGCTTAGCCATTCAGAACAGCAACGTCTTAATTTGAGCAAAACATTAAACGTCATCGCGCCTTATGATAAGCAACCTGTACTCGCCACATTATGGCAACAGATCGGCAAAGCGGTTACTCAGATTCGTGATTTAAACACCCATAACGGTTTGTTATTAACCCAACATCTTGAACTCAACAGCCAAGCTATCGCTTTTCTAAAAAGCCACCATAGCCCTTCTCTTTATGGCTCAGATGGTCAAGCTGCCCGTCTCTCTATGCTTTCCGGCCATAGAGCTCAGGTTTAATTAAGTGCATTACCGCCCATTGCGGTAGTGCTACTTTTTATTGTTTTGATCGTATTTGTAAGCACCACCCTCCTGTTCAAACCGGGCTTCGTATCTGCTCACAGAGTCCTCAAGCATGAACAATTCAAACGAAATGTACTGTGAAACGGTTGTTGCAATCAGAGAAGAACGGATTAGCAAAAATCACCGTTTGTAAACCAACGTAACAATTGCTCAACAATAACGTTTTGCGTGTTGCAAAAATATACTGCAAAATAGGAATAAGCAACAACGGGGAATTATCACAAATCGGGCTAATGGATTAACAACGAGAGCACCCTTCATTTCATTGATCTATATTGGGAATAACACATTGATGCACAAAAAACTAAAAAAAAGCAAATCGAGCGGACAACAGATGCCAAAAACACCTCAGCAACAATTCAAAACTTACTGGACGTCCATCGAAAAATACCAGTTGAAGATCGCCAAGTTACAACAGCAGCAAGATAAACTGTTTATGCGCTTTCAACAGGAAGTCTTACCGGTAGAGCATCAATATATGCAGTCCAGATATGATAAAGCAGCGCGGTTGCTTTCATTTGCCGATAAAAAATCGCTGGGGAAAAACCAACGAAGAGAATTATTTTCCTGGATAGAAGAAGAGCTCGCTGAGTTATGTACTTACCCCTTTAACGAAAACCTCGATCTCAATAAGTTGACCGATCACTTTTCCAATCTTCATGCGTTTAAAGAAGAGGAAATTCCGACACCAGAACAGATGGCTGAGATCCGGCAGACTTTTGGTGAATATTTTGATCTTAATGAAGAAATATCTGATGAAGAATTACTTGATATGATAAAAAATCCCGAAAAAATGCGTTCCACCATAGAACAGCGTTTTCAACGGGAATCAGAACATTTCCACGATGAATATGATGCAGAAGAGACCACTGACTTCGATCCTGCGGCAGAAGACCAGAAAAAACTGGATTCTTTGTTTAAATCGCAGGAAGTGAGCCAAATGTATAGAAAAATAGCCAAGGTACTGCATCCAGATCGTGAACAGGATTTAGATGAGAAAAAGAAAAAAAACCAATTGATGGTACAGTTATCACAAGCCAAGAAAGATAATGATGTCTGGACGATAATAAACATGTACCACAAGTACATTGATCCAACTTTCAGTTTTAACAGCCGGGATATATCCGACATCAATAAATTGCTCAAAGCACGTATAGATATATTAGCCAATGAACTTAATCAGCTAAAAAAATCTGATTCGTTACCGGGCATAATTTGGCGCACGCTGGGAGACGAAACATCGAAGGCAATAGAGAATAACCTCCGCGAACATTGCAAAAAATTGCGGCAAAATATAGAAAACGAAATCCAGTTGCGCGAAAGCCTACGCTCACTCACTGTACTAAAAAGCTACCTTGCAGAACGACGTGATGCCTTTGAATTTGAACAGGAAATGATTGACTATTTTTTCAAACAATATTGAATCCGCTGAGTCTGACGTAAATTTCAGCGGCTTACTTATATAGTTTACCGACCATTAGCCGCGCACTGCGTCAGTGCATCACCACCCATTGTGGTAGTCCCATTTCCTTGTAATATATACAAAAAATGGGGCTATCCTAGATTAGACCATCATTTGATATTCTCAAAAACATAAACTGCACCGGCTTTGGGCTTAGAATCGACACTCTCTACTACTGCACCAACAGCAAAACTTGTCCCCGCCTTATTCAGGCAGGCAACCTTACCAAGACCCTTGAAATAGTCTGGAGGACCTGAAGGGTCCAGAATCTCAATAGGTGTTTCCATATTCCACTTATTATTCAGACAGGTATATACATACACACTGGAAGCCGCCCACACTACCAGACGATTTCCCACACCATTCAGTTCGATAGCGCTGCCAAAATACGTTACGCCGCTAGGAGCCGAAAACCTAATGGGATTTTCTTTATCCCAGATCCCATTTGTGCGCGTATACAGATAAACCTTCAAATTATCATCCGCCCCCACCGCCAGACGATCTCCCTCTGCATTCAGGCTAAAAGCCCTGCTAAGACCACGTGAGCTATCTTCAGGGGCCTCGAACTTAATGGGGTTTTCACTATCCCAGATCCCATTCGTGCGTGTATACACATAAATCATGCCTCTTAGCTCGTAACTATCGTGGCAATGCACCGCCAGACAGTTTCCCGCAGCACTCAGGCGAGCAATCCAGCCAAACTCATAAGAATTCGAAGGGACCGGAAACTTAATGGGATTTTCTCTATCCCAGATCCCGTTCGTGCGTGTAAACATATGGAACGTAGAGTGGTATATGCCCCCAGCCACCAGACAGTCTCCTGCTGCGTTCAAGCTGACATTCACACCAAATAATTCACTGGCGCCCGGAGCCGGAAACCAAACAGGATTTATTGCATCCCAGACGCCATTCGTGCGTGTATATACACCAACCATCTTTCCGCCATCAGCGGGCGCTCTATTTCCCAACGCCAAGCAATCTCCCGCTGCATCCAGACTGACATTAAATAAAGAGCTATAATATTCATTATGAATAAGCTCAAGCACAATAGGCGTGCTTGTACTCCACTCACCACTCTTCCGGCGCGTATATACACAGACTTTATTACCCATCCCAACCGCTAAACAGTCTCCCGCAGCATTCATGCTAACAGAACCGCCGAAGGATTCATTCTTCTTAGGAGTGGTAGAAACAATACGCGTCATCATGGTGCGTTTCAAACCCAATACCCGCGTGATCTCTATCCGCTCACGCCGAGATAAACTGAAAAAATCCGCAAACTGAACCTGCCGAGCAGCATCCAATTTCAGATACCCTCCCCCATCAAAAGAGAGTCCACCTTCTGGCTTCAGCGATAAGGCCAAAGCGCCTTGATTAGGGTTCAACCCGCCAGAATGGCGAATGTTAAGGGCCAGTTTTCCTTTACCATCTCGTTTCAACCCTGCGGTTGGGCCATCCCCCTGAGCGCCATCAATGATTTCATATGCCTTATATGCCTCATCAATCAAGTAGGAAAATGCTTCCGGCATAAGTCGCACACCAGACTTAAAACTCGCTTTCAATGAGCCAACGGTATTAATTTCTTTATCAGTCATCACATTTCCCCAAAAGCCAGCCGTATTAGATAGTCACCGTCATCTGTCTTCTGTATGGGCATCAATTGATATTCTCAAAGATATAAACTGCACCGGCTTTGAGCTTAAAATCGACACTCTCTGACGTTGCGCTAACAACCAAACTCGTCCCCGCCTTATTCAGGCCGATAGGCCCACCAAAACCATTTAAATTATCTGAATTGCCTGAAGGGTTCAAAATCTCCATAGGTGTTTCCATATTCCACTTATCATTCAGACAGGTATACACATACACCCGGGAAGCCGCCCCCACTGCCAGACGATCCCCCGCAGCATTCAGTTCGAGAAAATCGCCAAAATATACGTCACTTGTAGGAGCCGAAAACTTAATGGGATTTTCTCTATCCCAGACCCCATTCATGCGCGTATACAGATAAATCTCCCTAACAACATTAGTGGATTGATAAGAACTTGAACCCACCACCAGACGATCTCCCTCTGCATTCAGGCTAAAAACCTTGGTAAAACGACGTAATTCATCTTTAGGGGCCATAAACTTAATGGGGTTTTCTCTATCCCAGATCCCATTCGTGCGTGTATACACATAAATCGTGCTTATTGTGGAATCATCGTAACCATGCACCGCCAGACAGTTTCCTGCGGCACTCAGGCGGACAGCCTTGCCAAATTCATAAGAACTCGAAGGGACCGGAAACTTAATGGGATTTTCGCTATCCCAGATCCCGTTCGTGCGTGTAAACATATGGAACGTAGAATGTAACGCAGATTTGAATTCGCACCCAGTCACCAGACAATCTCCCGCTGCGCTCAAGCTGACACCCAGGCCAAAGAATTCAATGCGGCTCGGAGCCGGAAACCAAACGGGCTTTCTTACATTCCAGACGCCATTTGCACGCATATGTACACCAACCCTCTGTCTGAACCTATTTGCCAACGCTAGGCAATCTCCCGCCGCATTCAGACTGACATCCCATGAAGAATCACTTTGATAAGACTCAAGCACAATAGGCGTGCTTGTATTCCACTCACCACTCTTCCGGCGCGTATATATACAGATTTTAGTATTCATCCCAACCGCTAAACGGTCTCCCACTGCATTCAAGCTAACAGAATAGCCAAAGGATTCACGCGCCTCGGGAGAGAGAGTGGGAGAAACAATACGCGTCATCATGGTGCGTTTCAAACCCAACACCCGCGTGATCTCCATCCGCTCACGCCTCGATAAACTGAAAAAATCCGCAAACTGAACCTGCCGAGCAGCATCCAATTTCAGATACCCTCCCCCATCAAAAGAGAGTCCACCTTCTGGCTTCAGCGATAAGGCCAAAGCGCCTTGATTAGGGTTCAACCCGCCAGAATGGCGAATGTTAAGGGCCAGTTTTCCTTTACCATCTCGTTTCAGCCCTGCGGTCGGGCCATCACCCTGAGCGCCATCAATGATTTCATATGCCTTATATGCCTCATCAATCAAGTGGGAAAATGCTTCCGGCATAAGCCGCACACCAGACTTAAAACTCGCTTTCAATGAGCCAACAGTACTAATTTCTTTATCAGTCATCACATTTCCCCAAAAACCATATTAGACTATCAGTGCCATCGGTTTCTGTTAATGCTTTATCCACTTCGTTAAAGTCGATGGAGTTAAGCGACGGTACTGACCACGAAATACACTACAATTAATTCCTTCACACCTTTTAACTCGATATCCTGCGGCTTGGCGTCACTTAACTTCGCTTATTGCCTCAGGTATGTTGCTGTCTTCGAAAAACATATCTCCGATGACCTGGCTTAATATTTAACTTGAATATGTCATTCGCTTTTCGTATAGCACAATCTGATATTATTAAGCATTATGGAAATGTAAATTTTTGCCAATTATTTAATAAAAAATTAATTGTTTTTATAAAATTTCACATAAAAGTATATCGTTTAAATAATAACTCAACAACTATTATTATCTATTATCGCAACAACCATAAAGTTAATTATACTCAAATCAATCCATTAAAAAATTTACTGAAAAAACATAAAATAATCAATAACAAACCAAAATAGTATTATTTAAAAACAACCCTTTAATTATCATTAAATAAATGTATTTCATTTTAATTTTCAAGGAAAATTTAGCATATACTTAAATAATATCAAAATCATAATTACCACCAAATTAAATACAATATAAAATTATCCGAAATGATAACACCACGTCCTTTTACAATATATCCCTGTCATGTTTAATTAATTTTTCTTAGATTTTATCGTGCGCTTATTTCCCCTGTTTTAAGGTGAAAAGCGAACTAATTGTTAGATACTCATATTCTGTTGTGCGCCGCCAATAACCTTACAATAAAGAACAGTTGAATTAATTTAACGTGGATGAAATGCCAAGGGTAGAAGATAATATCCAGCTTAGTGATTATAGCCATCATTTGATATTCTCAAAAACATAAACTGCACCGGCTTGGGGTTGAGAATCGACACTCTCTACTACTGCACCAACAGCAAAACTTGTCCCCGCCTTATTCAGGCAGACAGCCTGACCAAAACCATTTAAATTGTCTGAATTGCCTGAAGGGTTCAAAATCTCCATCGGTGTTTCCATATTCCACTTATTATTCAGACAGGTATATACATACACCCTGGCAGCTGCCCCCACTGCCAGACGATCCCCCGCAGCATTCAGTTCGAGAGAGCGTCCAAAATCTATTACGTCACTTGCAGGAACCGAAAACTTAATAGGATTTTCGCTATCCCAAATCCCATTCGTGCGCGTATACAGATAAACTTTTCCATTAGTAATGGGAAAATAATCACGCACCTCCCCTACCGCCAGACGATCTCCCTCTGCATTCAGGCTAAAAACCTTGCCAAAACGGGATGAGCTGCCTTCAGGGAGCTTGAGCTTAATCGGGTTTTCGCTATCCCAGCTCCCATTCGTGCGTGTATACACATAAATCGTGCCTCTTATGTAACCAGAAGAAGGATCCTCTCCAAACACTGCCAGACAGTTTCCCGCAGCACTAAGGTGGGCAGCCCAACCAAATTCATAAGAACCCGAAGGGACCGGAAATTTAATGGGATTTTCTCTATCCCAGATCCCGTTCGTGCGTGTAAACATATGGAACGTAGAGGAGTATATGCCCCCAGCCACCAGACAGTCTCCTGCTGCGCTCAAGCTGACATTAATACCAAAGTATTCTCTGGCGTCCAGAGCCGGAAACCAAACGGGATTTCTTGCATCCCAGACGCCATTCGTGCGTGTATATACACCAACCATCATGCTGGCATTAGCAGGCCCTCGATTTCCCAACGCCAGGCAATCTCCCGCCGCATCCAGACTGACATCCCATGAAGATCCAAAATAATCATTTTGATAAGGCTCAAGCACAATAGGCGTGCTTGTATTCCACTCACCACTCTTCCGGCGCGTATATACACAGACTTTATTAATCATCCCAACCGCTAAGCAGTCCCCCGCCGCATTCATGCTAACATAATCGCCAAAGCTCTCCTTCGCTTTAGGGGAAGGAGAAACAATACGCGTCACTATGGTGCGTTTTAAACCCAATAACTGCGCGATCTCCATCCGCTCCTGCCGCGATAAACTGAAAAAATCCGCAAACTGAACCTGCCGATCGGCAACCAATTTCAGATACCCTCCCCCACCAAAAGAGAGCCCACCTTCTGGCTTCAATGATAGCGCCAAAGCGCCTTGATTAGGGTTCAACCCGCCAGAATGGTGAGTGTTGAGGGCCAGTTTTCCTTTGCTATCTCGTTTCAGCCCTGCGATCGGGCCATCACCCTGAGCGCCATCAATGATTTCATATGCCTTATATGCCTCATCAATTAAGTGGGAAAAGGCTTCAGGCATAAGTCGCACACCAGACTTAAAACTCACTTTCAATGAGTCAACAGTACTAATTTCTTTATCAGTCATAATATGTCCTCAAAAGCCGTATTAGACAGTCACCGTCATCTGTTCTCTGTTCTCTGTTCTCTGTCCTCCGTTTTCTGTCCTCTGTCTTCATTTGACATTCTCAAAGATACAAACTGCACCAGCTTCAGGCGCAGAACCAACCTTGGTTAAAACCGCACCAACCGCCAAACTCGTCCCTAACTTATTCAAACTGACAGCCTTACCAAAACCATTTACATTATCTAAATTGCCTGAAGGGTCCAAAATCTCGATAGGTGTTTCCATATTCCATTTACCATTCAGATAGGTATACACATACACCCGGGAAGCCGCCCCCACTGCCAGACGGTCTCCCGCATCATTCAGTTTGATAGCGCAGCCAAAATACGTTACGCCACTTGCAGGAGCCGAAAATTTAATGGGATTTTGTGTATCCCAGATCCCATTCGTGCGCGTATACAGATAAACCTTCCCATTAATAATGGGTGAATCATCATCCGCCCCCACCGCCAGACGATCTCCCTCTGCATTCAGGCTAAAAACCTTGCCAAAACCGGGTGAGCTATCTTCAGGGGGATGGAACCTAATGTAGCTTTCGTCCCAAGTCCCATTCGTGCGTGTATACACACAAACCATGTTTATTGCAGGAGAAGGATAATTAATATTGGTACCATGCACCGCCAGACAGTTTCCCGAAGCACTCAGACAAATCATGGCAACCTCGTTACCATAATCCGAAAAATAAAGCTTAATGGGGTTATCTCTGTCCCAGATCCCATTCGTGCGTGTATACACATAGAGCTGAGATCTGTCTCCCCCCACCACCAGACAGTCTCCTACTGCGCTCAAGCTGACATTTACATCATAGCCGCTATAAGAACGCTGGATTGGAAACACAATGGGGTTTTTTGTATCCCAGACGCCATTCGTGCGCATATACACACAAGCATCCATTTTATAAACATCGGTTTCTCTTAAGTATCCCACTGCCAGGCTATCTCCCTCCGCATCCAGACTGACATTCCATGAAGCACTGCGATATTTATCACCATAAGCCTCAAACACAATGGGCGTGCTTGTATTCCACCACTCATCCTTCCGGCACATATACAAATAGAGTACTTTCCCCATCCCAACCACTAAGCAATCTCCCGTCGCGTTCAAGCTAACAGAAGTGCCAAAGCGTTCATTCTCTTTGGGGGAAGGAGCAACAATACGCGTCATCTTGGTGTTGGTACTGCGTTTCAAACCCAACAACTGTGCGATCTCCATCCGCTCCCGCCGCGATAAACTGAAAAAATCGGCAAACTGAACTTGCCGATCGGCATCCAATTTCAGACGCCTTCCTCCATCAAAAGAAAACCCACCGTCTGGCTTTAGTGACAACGCCAAAGCCCTCTGTTCAAGGTTTAACCCGCCAGAATGGTGAGTGTTGAGGGCCAGTTTTCCTTTGTCATCTCGTTTCAGCCCTGCGGTCGGGCCATCACCCTTATCACCATCAATGATTTCATATGCCTTATATGCCTCATCAATCAAGAGGGAAAATGCTTCAGGCGTGGGCGGAACACCAGACTTAAAACTCGCTTTCAATGAGTCAACAGAACTAATTTCTTTATCAGTCATAATATTTCCTCAAAAGCCGTATTAGACAGTCACCGTCATCTGTTTTCTGTTCCCTGTTTTCTGCCTTTTGTCTCAGCATTCAATAACAACCCGGCAATTTGTTTCCGTGTCTCCTCAGGAAGCAATTTAAAAGCTTGTGCTGAAACCGCTACAGTACCATCCACCGACAACGCCCCAGATTTATCCAACATCAATCCCCCATTGGGCTGTAGCCTTAACGCAAGCCCTCCCGGTTCCACCGCGATGCCATCGCCAGTCTTAACCGCCAAACGGTTGTCGATAATCTGCAATCCGACCCCCGGATGATAAGCTTGATCACCATCCTGCCAACCAAAAAGCTGTCGCCACAATGTGGCCCAATCAATCAGTGAATAAAATGCAGCCTCAGTCGGGATCTTGCCAGGGGCGAAGTGGGTACTAAGCTGGCTGACCGTTTCATCTGTTATCTCTTTCGCCATCGTCTTTTCCTCATTTAGCTAGTCGTAAAGGTAAACTTTCCCTTCTCCACTTTTCCAGCCACTGGCGCCAATCGCCAACGTATTGCCGTCACCGCTAAGACAAACACCGGCGCCAAATTTATGGTTTGATTCCCCATCCAGCTCCAGTAACCTGCCCTGCATAATCCATTGTTCATCCTGATAGCTAAACCACCATACCGCACCGGTTTGCACACCTGTGTCATTTTTACCAACAGGTGTTGACACCACCAGTATCTGGCCGTCACTACTCAATGACAACTCGCTGCCAAACCTTTCTCCGGCTGTCACCGCTTCTCTCAGTATCCCTATAACTTGCCATCCATTACGATGACGCTGGTACAAATAAACCGCACCAATATTGCCCTTCTCTCCCGGACACCCCACCGCCAAAATATCGCCGCTATCGCTCAGGCTGAGACTGGCGCCAAAATCGTCATTGCTGATGGTTAAAGGCGAAGTCAGCGAATTGAGTGGCAGTTGCGGCTGCCAGTATTCCCCATGACGATGAAATATCGTCACTTCACCATTACCATTACGCCCCGTTGCCGCCACTGCCAAGGTTGAACCATCCGCACTCAAGCTTAGTTTGCCGCCAAACATATCGCCCTGTGCCGGAGAAGCTAAGGTCAGACGCTCACCAAGCTGTGACCATTTCTTCCCGTCATACTGATAAAGATACACTGCGCCGCAGTTAGCCAATAAACCCGATCTCCAGCCATAAGAGCCTACCGCTAATAGTGTGCCATCCGCGCTCAAGCTCACAGCGCAACCGAAATGCTGCTGAACGTTCGCCTCACTAAGCCAAAGTTTGGCCGATTTTTCCCACGCGCCATTTGCCAATCTATGATAAACGAACACTGAGCCATGCCCGCCATCACTGTTTCGGTTATCAATACCCACCGCGAGAACATTACCATTTCGATTCAGACTTAGCGCTCTGCCGCCATAACCACTGACGTAATCAGCGAATTGCTGCCGCCAACCGTTATCGGTATAAGAAAATAGATATACAGGTTCCTTAGCCTCTGCCCCACTAAGCGCGATAGTTTTCCCATCGCCGCTGACACTGACAACAGCGCCAAGGTTTTTATTGTTACCATTAGTCGGCAAATCAAACGCGGGCAATTGCACCTTACTGGCTGCCATCTCCTCAGCATGAATCAGCCAACGGTAAAGTTCTCGTTGTTGTTCCTCTGTAAAACTCTCAAACAATTCCAGCGACAATTTAAAGTCAGGGCGTAACCCCAATTCGCCATTAATAAACTGTAAGCCGCTGTCCTTATCAATATTGACCGCAATTTCACGGTCTTCCCCGATATGCATCCCTTCTCCGGGATTCACTAAGAGTAAATTCACCTCATCCAGATCTCGGTTCAATCCTGCCCCTGGATTATTATCGACCTGACTAGGGTCCAGCCCGGCCAAACGCCGACCTTCCGCCGCTATTTGCACCAATTGAGTATAATTTTCACTTTTCGGCAAAGAATATAATTTAAACCAGGACTTAACTTCTTCTTTATCCAACAAATTATTTTCGCTGGATGCAGATATCTTATTGTGAGCCATTGATACCTCCAATGCAGAATGACAGATAAATTAACGTTGCCACACCTCGTTCTATTCTTTTACTTTCGAGATAAACAATATTCTGCCTTTATCCCCCGCTTGACGTTTCTCTTCATTCTAACTGGCCGCTTTACCGATAAACTTTGCCGAATCGTCTGGCATGGCAATATGTTTAGCCCCTAAACGGGCATTCCTTCTCTGGGTACAAACAGCACCTCTGCGGCTTTTAGCTGCTCGTAGTCTTTCTTACTCCAGAAGAATTCTTTATCGGCAAACTTCGCCAAATCATCGGGTGTGGCAACATGTTTAATCCCCACACCGCGTATTTTTTCTGCGGGTATAAACAACACCCTTATAGCTTCCATCTGTTGGTAGGTTTTCTCATTCCAATAGCCTTCTTCATCAACAAACTTCGCCAAATTATCGGGCGTAGCGACATATTTAATTCCCAGACCAGGTGGAGTTTCTCCCGCCGGTGTAAACAGCACTTCCGCAGTTTTCATCTGCTCATAGGTTTCTTTATTCCAGAAGAGTGCTTGATCGGCAAACTTCACCAGATCATCGGGCGTGGCAACATGTATCACGACAATATCTTCTTGATGTAGCGGCGGATCAGTGGACATAAGTTCCCCCCATTAATAAAGTCAGACCTTGGTTAATGTGTTATAGCTAATGCTGCCCTCGAAAGACGCGCTCCCGATGACTCTTATTTAATATTTAACTTGACTACGCTATTCGTTTTTCGCATGACACAACCAGCTATATTTAAGCATTATAGAAAAGTGAATTTTTGCCAGTTATTTGATGAAAATTTAATTGCTTTTTTTTAGAAATCTCATATAAAAAGATATTGTTTAAATAATATTTCGCTAGTATCGCAATAACTATTAATTTAATTATATTTAAATTAATCAACCAAGAATTTCATTATAAAAAACATAATAATCAATGACACTTATATACCCAATGGATTTCAAGTTGCATCGCGACGGCAAAGGAACGAATCCCCGGAAGCATAGATAACTATGTGACCGGGGTGAGTGAGTGCAGCCAACAAAGAGGCAGCTTGAAAGATGACGGGTATAAATGTTACATATTTACACCAAGCTATCTCATTGCTAAATAATAAAAAAATTTTACTTTAATAATTAAGAAAATATCGCATATACCTAATAGATTATTTCCCAAATATCTTGGTTTTAGCTGGTATTCCATCTGAAAATTTCGTACCACTCCAATCTATCCGATTGGGTGGTATACCAAATTTTTTCCACGTTAATTTAACAGGCACTCCAAGTATGCATGCAGCAATAAACCGATGCTGGCCATCCATTATGTGAGTAAGCCCCGTCTGGCTATTGCGCCAGACAACGATTGATATTGGATTTCCCTTTGTTTTGAAGCTTGCTATTTTTTCGTCAACAACTTTTTGAAAAACTTCTGCTTGAGCGGGTAGTGGTGCATAATTCCCAATATCCCTTCGTCCTACAGGACTGCCTTTTAATATTGATGTGTCATATGTGTCCTCATTTCCTTTTAGTTGAGGTCCGTTTTCTGTTTTTCTTAATGTTACGGGATTTAACATATTTTTATACATATTTAACTCTCATCCTTTTGAATTGTGTAGGGCATCAGATATTACTGAATTTTCTTTTTTCGTCACCATATTTGGTGTATTATTTTTTATCTTCCCTTTATCATTATTTTATTCAGCATTTGACTGTTTAGCCCGTTATTTATTATTCTCATTCAGTATAATTTGATCTATTTTTAAGCTATTACGAAAATTTTTTTAATATCAGCCACGGGCATAACATCATCATTTATGAATTTCAAATAATACCCTTTTTCTATTTATCGGAATAATCCAAGAAAGTTTATTTATCTTTTGATAATAGATTATCTTTATCAACCTCTGAGTCCATTGACGATTATTATTTAATAATGAAAAAACCGAAGTGAATAAAAATCACTTCGGTGATACTTGTAAAAAAATGTGCCAAGAGAAAAATCTCTCTCTACATCTGAATTTTCAAGAAAGAATAATAAGAGCCATTTTGGAATAAAATGGCCCACTATGCTATTGATACAGCTATCCGTTACCACCAATCGTCGCCGTCATACGAATTTGACGGTTATCGCTGATTTCAAGATTAGATAAAACCACCAATTGAGGCAAAGTTCTACGCAAGAAACGCGATAACAGCGGGCGCAATACATGATTAACCAACAGTACCGGTGGCGCGCCCAGCATTTCCTGACGTTGTAGTGCTTCCGTCGCCTGCCGTTGCAAATTATCCGCTAATCCAGGTTCCAGACCGCCACCATTTTGTAACGCCTGAATTAACAAACGCTCAAGGCTCGCATCCAATCCGATGACCTGAATTTCCTGCGCTCCGGGGAACCACTGTTGAGCAATTGCCCGGCCAAGTGCGATTCTGACCAAAGATGTCAACTCATAGGGATCAGTTTGCCCAGGTGCATGTTCAGCCAAGGTTTCAATAATTGTCCGCATGTCCCGGATAGGTACCTGTTCAGACAAGAGATTTTGAAGCACTTTATGCAAGGTTGTCAGATTAACAACATCAGGAATAAAGTCCTCAGTCAGTTTAGGCATCTCCTGACTGACTCGCTCAAACAGTTGCTGAGCTTCCTGACGGCCAAACAGTTCATTGGCATATTGCGTCAACAGATGATTCATATGGGTCGCAACCACCGTACTGGCTGCAACCACTGTGTATCCCTGAACCTGAGCTTGCTCTCTGAGGCTATCATCAATCCAAACCGCAGAGAGCCCAAACGCCGGATCTTTCGTGATATCACCTTGCAATTCGCCTACTGCGCCACCGGGGTTAATCGCCAGCCAGCGCCCCGGATGCGCTTCACCACGACCAATTTCTACTCCTTTCATCAGAATACGGTAGCCAGCCGGAGCCAGTTCAAGGTTATCCCGGATATGAACTACGGGGGGTAAATATCCCATCTCCTGAGCAAATTTCTTACGAATTCCGCTGATTCTCCCCAGTAATTCACCATTCTGACGAAAATCAACCATCGGAATCAGACGATAACCCACTTCCATACCCAAAGGATCTTCAAGCTGAACATCGGACCATGAAGCTTCTGATGTCTGCTGCTGTTCTTCTATTTTTGGTTTTTCTGCATTTATCGTCGGCGCATCAGTACGGCGATAGAGATACCAGCCAAGACCGGCCAATGCCGCAGTAAACAACAGGAAAACAAAATTGGGCATTCCCGGTACCATGCCCAACAATCCGAGAACACCCGCACTCAACATCATCACTCTGGGATTGTTGAACAGTTGAGTCACCATCTGCTGACCAACATCCTGGTCCGTTGCCACGCGGGTAACAATAACACCAGCCGCAGTAGAAATAATGAGAGCAGGTAATTGTGCAACCAAACCATCACCAATGGTTAACAGGGTATACGCTTCTCCCGCATCCCCCAAACTCATACCATGTTGGGCTACACCAACAATTAAGCCACCAACAACGTTGATAACCAGGATCATCAATCCCGCAATCGCGTCGCCACGCACAAACTTACTGGCACCATCCATCGAACCATAAAAATCCGATTCCTGCGTCACTTCAGCACGGCGTTTCTTCGCTTCTTCTTCACCAATTAATCCGGCATTTAAATCGGCATCAATTGCCATCTGTTTACCCGGCATACCATCCAGCACAAAACGGGCGCCCACTTCGGCAATCCTTCCTGCACCTTTAGTAATGACCATAAAGTTAATCAATACCAAGATGATAAATACCACAATACCAATAGCGAAATTGCCACCAACCAGAAAATGGCCAAATGCCTCTACAACGTGCCCCGCCGCCGCAGAACCAGTATGCCCTTCCAATAAAATGATACGGGTTGAAGCTACGTTAAGAGATAAACGCAATAACGTGGAGAACAGCAAAATGGTCGGAAATGCGGCAAAATCCAGTGTACGTCGGGTAAACATCGCCACCAGCAACACCATGATTGATAGTGCTATGTTAAATGTAAACAGTAAATCAAGCATGAATGGCGGCAATGGCAATACCATCATCGACAAAATCAAGAGGATCAATACCGGCCCGGCAAGCATTTGCCATTGCGAGCCTTTCATATTGCCCGGTAAACGAAGTATAGAGGCCAGATTAGCCATGACGATTATTTTCTCCAGCAAAATCCAGTGCTGGCGGCACTGGCAAATTTTCAGGTTTCTTCGGCTTCAAGCCGCCTTCCCGTTTCCAACGTTTCAATTGGTAGATCCAAGCAAGGACTTCCGCGACTGCCGCATAAAGTGTCGCAGGGATTTGCCCGCCAACTTCACTATGGCGATAAAGCGCCCTGGCAAGTGGCGGAGCCTCAAGTAATGGAATACGATTTTCTGTACCGATTTCTTTAATACGCAAAGCAATTATTCCCGCCCCTTTCGCCAATACTTTTGGCGCACTCATTGCTTTTTCATCATATTTCAGCGCAACAGCATAGTGAGTTGGGTTGGTGACAATCACATCCGCTTTCGGTACATCTGCCATCATACGCTGACGGGCAGCCGCCCGTTGTTGCTGACGGATGCGCGCTTTAACATGTGGGTCCCCCTCTTGTTCTTTAAATTCATCCTTTATTTCCTGCCGGGTCATTCTCAGTTTTTTCAAATGGCTGTATATCTGGTAAACAACATCGAAAGCCACCATCGGTATCAACATGAAAACAACCACATAACCAGCGAATATCAGCATTTGCATAGCATCATCCAGTGCCAACAGTGGCGGTTGAGCTATGAGCCGTAACATGGCAGGCCAGTTCATCCAAAGGAACAAAGCAGCACCAATACCGACAAATCCCGCTTTAAGTAGTGCTTTGAATAATTCCGCCAACGCATTCATTGAAAAAATACGTTTCAGGCCAGAAATGGGATTCAATTTTTTCGGATCAAATTTAATGGATTTGGTACTGAACACTAATCCACCCAATAGCGCGGGGGCACTTAGTGCAACTAACACTAATCCAGCAAAAACCGGCAACAAAGCCAAAACAGCCTGTTGGAGCAATCTGCCAATCTGTTGAACCATCTGCTTATCATTGCTAACTACATTGTGATCAAAACTAAACCCTTCAAACACCATCAATGACAATTCATGCGTCATTGACTGACCACTCATCCAGAGCAAACTTAAACCACTGGTCAACATCAATATAGAACTCAGCTCTCTGGAGCGGGCTATCTGCCCCTCTTTTCGGGCTTTTTCCCGTTTATGGGACGTGGGTTCTTCTGTTTTCTCAAGATCGCTATCTTCAGCCACGGCTTTCCTTGTCAGATTTTCAAACGCTATCGATCAGAAAATATGGAATCAAATGGCTGTTAGCATGACAAAAGAGAAAAAATCCGATGGCTGAAACAATGGGAAATTTGGCCGGGTATTTGTGGGATCAAGTTCAATAGTATGGGCAGCCTCAGATAACCAAACGACTGGCGGCAAATGCGATTAATGTAAGAACCAACAACGTTGTACTTTCCAAAACCAATGATAATGATAATGATAAAGCTCCCTAATCAAACCTTTATCCACCGGATATCAAAGTTAAAGGTAAAAAGTTTGATCTTATCTTCACCAATTGCGGAACTTTTCTATATCTCTTTAACTCAAATCTTTTGCATTACCGATCAATTATTGCTTTTTAAGTTGTAACGATATGGTGATTATTTCAGTTAAACAAACGATTAATGTGGTTAGCCCAAGGGGAAGTGAAGTAGATGGCAATAGGGTATTACCTGCTCGTTGGTGACAAAACCACCTGTGGCGGACAAATTATTACGGGTGATCACACCATGACATTCAATGGAATACCGGCCGACGATCTTATGGACGCCGAATGAGCAGGAATTCAAAGTTCCACCTCATACCGGGAACGAGGAACAGCCGTTTATTCCGTCTCAGATAACCGTATTGCCGATCCCGGATAAAGTGGGCAGCAATATTGAATCGTTGCCAATGCCGGAAGAGAAGGATTTTCGCGATTATATTCTGATCCTCCCCATTCCTAATATGCCGCCGGTGTATGTGTATTTGAGTAAGCCTAGAAGTTGATTACCACAAGATGGACACAATTATTATCCTGCCCCAAAAACAGAGGAAATTACTGGAGTTTCTGGGTTACGGTCAGCTAAGAAAAAAACTCCAAAACAAAATGGAGGTGGTAAACGGGATAGATGGGTAGATAGTAAAGGCCGCAGAATTTATGAATGGGACTCTCAGCATGGTGAATTGGAAGTTTACCGAGTAAGTGATGGTGAGCACCTTTGCTCTATAGATTATAAGACTGGGAAAGAGTTAAAACCTGCTATCAAAGGGCGAAGCATTAAACAATATTTGTGAGGTATATAATGGGATTAAAATTAAGATTAGAGTGGTTTGATAAAAAAACAGAATTGGGGGAAGGGTGTGAATATTCCAAAGATTTTGAAGATGATGCTGATGTTATGGTTAGTGGATTAGGAATATCAACAGAAGATAATATAAATAACGGCGGCTTTGACGTGGAATCTAAATGGGTGAGTATTCTACAGATCCATTTCAAGCATCAAATTGATTTATCAGCTTATGATTATCAAATCTCTTTTGATTATCGAGATTTGTGGTAAACAGAGATTCAGCGGATAGTGGGATAGTGATCAATAAACCGCTATCCGTGTTTAACATAAGTTTTCGTTCCATACACGCCAGATCTTGGGTATAAATAAATGTCTGTCAACATTGAAGCATTAATTAATAGCTTAGGTAAAACCTATCAAGAAATTTTTGATAAAGGCTTAATTCCTTATAAAACCAAGCCAACAGGAAATTCTGGAACTGAGTATATATCTCTAGATATGGTTAAAGAAGGTGTTTATCTTGCTTTTAAAAAGAAGAATAAAGTTTTATTTGATGTGACACTTACCCTATTGGATAGTGATAAACCATCATACACATTTCCAAATGAGTTACCATCACCACTGATCTCACATATGTCACGTCAGTGGATCCATGAACAATTCGGATTGCCTGAAAAGTCAAAAGAGCCAAAAGTGATAATGAAGCAAGAGTTTGGATGGGTTGACTTGTACACGATACTAGATTTTCGTATACCAACTAACATGCAAGTTGATTACGATTCATCAGAGCACGTTAAAGAAGTGACTTTTCTACCCACCTCAGAAGTACGTTGGTAATTAATATAAAGATAAGATTTTTCTTAAGAGTCAATTCATTAATCAACAGTTTATAATGTCAAACTGAAAATATCTTATAATAACATTAATATATTTCTTACATAAATTTATTCCTATATTATACTCAAGTCAATTTTGTTGTTATTAGATCACACCCATAACCTATATATGTTTCAAATATATATTTTCATTAATCATTATAAATAACATAGACCTTGAAATCATAAACATTTAATCACTTTCTCACCCTAACATGGAATACTGACTTTCCTAATTTTATCTTGGCTTAATTATTACTAATTTAAGTCAATTTCCATCCGGAAACTCATTACCACCACCCATTGAAATTATTTTCCAATTTAAATATTACATTAAAATAATTTCAATAGTCCTTTCTACTTTTATCATTACAATATAATATTATCTCTAATATATTTCTCCATTTTATTTACAGTAAATCTAATGTTTCATAAGCTAGTACCTGATCCCCTTCATGAAATGCTCATATTATATTAATTGAAAAAATCTCATATCATCCTTTTATCACTCCAATTACTTATCCTGATTTATAATTATCTTCATGAATATCATGGCATTCTCGCGACCCACCAAGCACTAGCACATGTTTCATTTAATCTATCCCAGGTTAAACCTTTAATTCCTCTGGGGTTCCATCTCTATATGGCACTAGCGTCGTCCTATCTTGCGAATCAACCGCACAATGATTATTACCAACAACAACCATGACCAAATCGCTGGTTGCCTTAATCGCGTGATCTATTTCCCCATTCACAAAATAACAAACCCCAGGCTCTATTTCATGCTTTTCACCAGCATAAATAACATAACCCGTTCCTGAGAGTACAAATAAAATATGATGCCCTAAGTGAGTATGATTCTGCATCCCTTCATTTTTGCTGAAACGAATTAAATCAGCACCAAAGCCATCAAACGAAACTAATCCCTCGCCCGTTCCCATACTGTTAACCATTTTATGACTTCTAGCCATTGTATCTACAACGAGATGTTCACCGTTCCAATGACAAAATCTATTTTTAATAAATTCCATATTACCTTCCTTTTATCTCTACAAATAAAATTTTATTTTAAAGTAACTATCATCTCTATTTGTTAATTAAAATAATACTATCCATCGACCAAATAAAATAATATTTCCCAGTAAAATTTCAATCATCACAAACTCATATCAACAAAGAAACTAACTGGTTATTAACAATATATCAAATGGAAATATGTAATTCCATAGTAGTATTTTATAAAAGCTCACTCTGTGATAACAATCACTGTAAAACTCTTATTTTAAATTTCCTTGTAGAAGATAATCCCAGTTTAAAATAATACTAGCCAAAAGTTAGGTTAATTATATTATTAAGTCAGGACAATAATGGTGCTAATTAAATTGAACTTAATCCTCACTAAAAATAACCATTTCAGAGATATATAAATACAAATTTTTTATTTTAGTGCTCAGGTCTGACATTTCATCTTTATCATAGAGAGGAACAGCATAAATTGTGCTACAAAGAAACCCCACAACCTCTGCCGAGATTGTGGGGGTTTTTACCATTATTTCACCATGCTCTCTGGTTTTCCTGTTCCGCTTCACTTCCTACTGTTTTGCAACCGCAGATTCATTGTGAGGTAACCAGTAACGCCGATGTTCAAAAGCATATTTGGGCAATCGAATACGCAACGGTTTCTGCCCGGAAGGCCAGCAAATACGCCAATCTATATCCTGACCTCGTAACCATAAAAATCGAGAGTCATCCTCTGCCATATGAAGCCATTGATCTTCTTTGGTTGAAGCAGACGAAGCAAAATCCCGTAGCTGTTTCAGAAGATCCTGCCGTGATGTTGCAACAAATAATGCCCGATAGGATAACGCTGCCCTGCCAAACTGTAATGTCCAGCTAACCGCTGGCAGCTCAATGTTTTCATCGCTCTCAATAAAACCCCCTAGCATAGCCACCATTTTTTGTAACGATGCCTGGCTATTAGCCGAGATAGGATAATAATATCCCTCCAAATTGGCTTTAATCTGTTGCTGCACTTGAGTTGGTGCCTCCTCCAGAATGACATGGGAGTTGCTGCCACCCAATCCAAAAGAACTGAGCCCAGCGAAACGTTTTTGCCCTGCCCCAACCCGCCAGGAATTTTCTTCTGTAGCCAGTTGTAAGCGCGAATCCACACTATCAATTTCAGGATTCAAACGCTGAAACGCTGCGCTAGGTACAATAGATTTATGCTGCAACATTAATAAAACTTTAACAATGCCCGCTAACCCCGCAGCCCCTTCTAAATGCCCAATGTTGGCTTTTACTGAACCAATATAGCAAGGTTGTGATATCTCTCCCGATTTATCATGGTTAAAGACTTCATTAAGCGCATTAAATTCTATGGGATCACCCAACGAGGTTCCCGTTCCATGTGCTTCAAGGTAACTGATCTGTTCCGCAGAGATTCCAGCCTGTTGCAAGCTATCTTTAACTAACGCAATTTGCTGCTCAGGGTTAGGTGAAGTCAGTGAATTAGCGCGTCCACCATGATTGACCGCCGATGCCCGAACGTATCCATAAATCGGATCCCGATCCTCTAAAGCCTGTTTTTGCGTCTTCAAGAATAGACAGACAGCTCCTTCACCACGGACAAAACCATTAGCATCCGCGTCAAAAACCCGGCAACAACCATCTTTAGATAACATTCCCGCCCGGTAATAAGCAGCCATGTTGAATGTGTTGCTCAATAGGTTAACGCTGCCAACTATCGCCTGTTGGCATTCCCCAGAACGTAATGAATTCACCGCCTGAGTTAGTGCCGTCAATCCACTTGAACACGCAGTGTCAATCTGCAAACTTGGGCCAATAAAGTTGTAATAAAATGACAACCTGTTAGCCAGAAGGCAATTCAGTGTCCCTGTCGTTGCATAGGCATTTGCCATCGCCATATCGGCCGCAACGAGTTCACGATAATCATTACTGCACGAACCAATAAAAACACCGGTCTTTGATCCTGAATAGCCAAGCGGATTAGCACCACTATCTTCGATCGCCTGCCAGGTCAATTCCAATAGCATTCTCTGTTGCGGATCCATCATGGCCGCCACTCGCGGAGAAATACCAAAAAACGGTGCATCAAAACCATCAATACTATCAAGCAACCCCGCTTTTAAGGCTTTTTTAGGCAACGGAATCGCGTAAGGTTTTCCAGAGGCAAACCGATGCTCAGGAATCTCTTTTATCACACTGCGCCCGGATCTTAAGATCTCCCACATTTGATCAGGAGAATCTTCCGCCCCAGGTAATCGGAAAGCCATGCCCACAATAGCAACAGGCATCTGTTTCGTATCACCTGCACTACTTACTGAGGGAGTAATAGAACTCAAATGATCCAATAAAGCAGATTTAGCGATCCGCTGTTCATCCGGGCTAAGTGAATGATATATGTGATACAGATTATCCATGCTTTCCTCCTGCCATGAGGCGCTGCAACTCTAATGCTGCTTCACCATCAAGACAACGCATCGCATTAATAAAATCATCTAAGGAATGTTTGTTTTCAGTCGGTTCAGTTTTGGAAGTATCAAGATATCCAATCAATCGATGCGGTGAGCTATAACGCCAAAACAGCGTTGGCGATAATTTTCGGCGAAAATGTACTGACATTCGCTCTGCAAGTTTTACCGCCTTGAGCGAATCAATACCTAAATCAGCCCAAGTACGTTGCATCATTGATTCAGTAAAATCTTCGTCCCAATTCAAGAAATCAGCCAAGAGCGTGCGTAGCTGACCAGAGACTGGTTTACCCAATTTACCTTCCATCTGATGGGCTACAGATTGTGATCCAGACAGAGCGCGAACCTGAGTAACAATCTCGGTAATAAATTCAGACGCCTCTACCCCATTGAGCAGATAGTGATTAAATGCCAGAACGAGGTTCATCTCTTTGTTGTGAGGCGCACCGATGAACAATGTTGACTGAGATGGCGGCACAATAATAGGTACGGCAAAGGTAGCGCCATCGTTGCCGGTATAGGAGATCATCATAGGAACATCAATATCAACGGGCAGTTTTTCCGCATCGGGATCAAGTACACTATTCAAGTGTTGCCTGAACTCAAAAAAGCTCATTGTCTGCGTTCTCGGTACTTTCAGCGAACTCAAATCGCCTTTTTCATCCAGAAAAGCAATACCCAGGTTAATATCCGTATAAGTGTGATAACGCTCTTGATCAAGCGGTCTCGAACGCAACATCGGGAATTTTTTCAATGCCTGAGCAATCGCATAAGTGATTACCTGAAATGGTGTTATCCACTCCTGCTGCCCGGAAGTTTCCGTTAAATGGCGAATAGCATTATCAACAAGCTCAATCGATAAGGGTTTAGCTGCCCAGCAAGGTTGTACAGCAGCACTATTTAACCGTATTGCACGATTAAGACGCTGCTGATCTCTGGACAGAAAACCCACATTGTCATTTTCTGCATTGCTCTTTTCCGACGGCTTAGTTTCACGGTGCTGTTGAAGGTACTCATCTATATGATTGGGCAATAATGTCCCATGTTTTTCCGCCAGTTGACTAAGAATGTGCGGCTCAATTTGGTGTTCTTGTGCGTACTGACGGGTTTTCGGCGGAATACGCGCAGGAGGAGCAGATACCTCGGGAGCAGCCTCCACTTTCTCTATTTTTTCTACTGCTTCCGCCACTCTCTCCATTTTCTCCGGCGGAGGCGTTAACTCTTCACTGACAGGGGAAGGCTCTGCCATCTCGCCAACGGCTCTGATGACGGCAATAGGCGATCCAACAGGGATAATATCATTTTCCGCAGCTAACCATTTTTCCAGTATCCCTTCAACATCAGACTCAATGGTAAAGGCGGCCTTATCCGTCTCCATTTCATAAACAGGTTCATCACGCTTAACATGATCTCCCACCTGTTTAAGTAACTGGATGATGACGACTTCAGTGGTTCCTTCTCCCATCGGGGGAATAAGCAACTGTGCCATAAGTTCTCCTTAGCTCATTACCGCATGGACGGAGGCCAAAATGTCATCCGTGCTGGGTAAAACAGCTTTCTCTAAACAAGGATTAAAAGGAATATGAATATCTTCACGCGTCACCAGACGCGGAGGTGCCAGTAAAGAGAAGAAATTGTCATTCTCATCCAAAATATCAGCAATAATGGATGCACCAACACTGGCCGTCCGGGTATCCTCTTGCACAACGATAAGCCGCCCGGTTTTGCGCAAAGATTCCGCAATCCGTTGTTTATCCCAAGGTACCAGACTACGTAATTCAATTACTTCAATGTCAATATTGTCTTTTTCTGCCTGAAGAGCAGCCATAGTCGCAAGCTGAATAGTATTTCCCCAGCCAACCAGTGTAATATCCTTTCCTGCCCTGACGATATTTGCCTGCCCAAGCGACACTGGACTCACCAACTGGCGTTCATGGCGCTCTCTCATAAGGTGTTTAGGGATCAGGATCAGACTCGGCATGTCCAGACTTAACGCTGTACGGAACAATGCGACGGTATCAGCCGGTGTTGTTGGAACAAGAACGTTAATACCGGGAATATGCGCTAAGATACCGTCCGAGCTTTGGCTGTGCCATATACCGCCTCCTGGGAGATAAGCGCCATAAGGAGCATATATCACCACCGGACAGCGCCATTTTCCTACCGTTCTCCAACTTAAAGTGCCAAGTTGTGACTGTAGCTGATTGAGTCCCAGCCCAACAAAATCAATAAATTGCAGTTCAACAATCGGACGCCAACCACAGGCAGACAACCCAACAGACGAACCAATAATCGTGGCTTCAGAAAGGGGGGCATTAATCACGCGATCAGGATAACGGGTGGATAAGCCACGGGTGAAACCAAAAACCCCCCCTTTAGGATCCTCAATATCCTCACCAAATAACAGCACATTCGGATGCTGACTTAATGCCTCGTCCAAAACCTGATTTACCGCTTTGACCTGTGTCTCTTCAGCTTCCATCTCAACATGTACGGTAGGCGTTCCTTCACGATTGCATAAATAGGTACTGACAGTTGCAGGATCAGGCTCTTCCTCGCGGTAAACACGCTCGAATATTTCCGCTACATCAGCTTTGATGCTCTCTTTTTGTTCAGCCAGAGCCTGCTCGGTAATCGCTCCTTTTGCCTTTAAATAAGCGACGTAATTTTCAATAGGATCCTGTAGTACTTCCAGTTCATCCGGGGTACGGTACAGTTTGTGAGAATCTGAATTAGAGTGAGAATCCAACCGGTCCAAACGACAAACCAATATGCAAGGAGTCCGCTCAAATCGCGCCTTATTGAATACCTCCTGTGCAACAGGAAACACAGTTTCCGGACTGCGGGCATCAACACGGCGGATCAAACACTCGTTAAATATTCCCAATCGATACGGAGCCATCTTCTCCGTTGACGTACTAATACCCAATTTATTATCGGAAACCACAAAAACTACCGGCAAACGCCTTTCAACCGCAAAGCTGACCGCTTCATAAAATTCTCCCTGCCGGGTTGCCGCATCGCCGACACCACACACGACAAGCCCGTTTTTATTGTCCAACACGCTTGCCCAAGCAGCGCCAGCCGCGGGAATACATTGGGTCCCCGTCAGGCTGACTACCGAGAAGATATTATGCTCTTTGGAGCAAAAATGGTTCGACATGGTTCGGCCGGCTGAGTGAGAAGTGGCCTTCCCCATAAGTTCCCTTGTCATTTCAACAATCGACATACCACGCGCTAATACTAATGCCCGATCACGATAGTAAGGAACCAGTACATCATTCTTTTCCATAAGCTGAGGCAGCACAGCCAACCCTTCATGTCCAGCAGCCGACACATGAAACCAAGCTCGGCCTTGTCGCGTGACTATTGCACTACGATTATCAAATTCCCGTGACAGCAGCATGTCATAAAGTAACTTTTGCTCATCCAAACAATCATTAATTGAAGGGTTGTATTCCTTAAGAGGTACTTCATTGATCTGTACGTCTATCACTCTCTTTTTCCTCACAAATAGTTAACGTGGTAGTTGTCGTTATTGCGCTTTAATGCCTGATAAAAAAGCGAACACGGGGTAGTCCCGTTCATGATTACTTGAGAGACTATAGATCCCGATAAAGAAGTGAACGTAGGGGTATTTCCCACACGAATTACAAAAGATAGAGGTATACACCTAATATGGAAGGAAAAATTATCTCCATAACCATAAATGGCTTCGGCTGTCATGGTATTCCCTAAATTTTTAGCATTGTCCTGAACATAATGTGACACCATTTAAAAAACTCCAACCGATGAACAACAGCCATTCGTTAAGAGTAGGGCCAACAAGCATCGGCATTTCCATGATTACAATACAATAAAAAAACAGGTTTTTACCTATGTCTTTGAGTCCTGCAATGATAACGAACTATCCCGATAGACACTGAGACATAGGAATAATTCATTACTTTGCTAAATTATTTTGATAATCAGATTTTTTCGACAAGCTCTTCATTAGGTATTTTTATGTTTAACCAAGACATAGCCTCAATAATAACACGTATTATATCAATCGAACTTGAGACTTTATGCTCACATTAGAATTCATTATATTTTGTGATGAATGTCAATAATGACCTCCTCATATCGAACAATAGATAAAACTGAATTGACGAAATCACCCAGCATCAATCCTGATATTTTATAAAAATTTAGCTTATTATCTCTCATGTTTTATCATAAAAAAAACTGTAGTAATGCGGGAGTGATCACAAAAAGGGCAGCAAAAAATTTAACTATATGATTACTATGAAATTATCATCCCAAACAGCGCTGATACTATAATGCAATTAGTAGGATATCAACATATAAAAATATATTTCATAACCTTTTGAATGTATTACCAACCATTCAAATAGTAAATTAAAAAAATGATAAGATAAAATATAATTTCCAAGATGTTGATTTTAATGAATTTATCTCTATGTTATATAATTATTTCCATAAATAATAGAATCAAATGCAGATATAATTTTCATACTTCGAAGAGTGATTAATTAATGCAATTATTTCTACTTTAGATACTCTTTCTCATTTCAAATAACAACGGCTTTGACAGCCCCTTTGTTTAACATTGACAAACAACTCCAGCACTTTCGCACCATGCCAATCATTTCCGTTGATCTTGCAAACGCAAACCTGAACCTGAACACTTGATGGTAGATATCCATTCCACCGTTACTTATCTTTCATGCCGAATTTGAGTATTCGATCACAATAGCTTCATCTGGTTAGTCGACTTGATTGCGATCTGCTAATCAACTCAATTATCTTTTAGTCCAAAAAAACCAGCTTGATAATTTAATTACGATATAATAACTCATATCCCAAAAGGGTACATATCATGAAAAACCTTCACTATCTGATTGTCACACCAGGATTAATATTTTCAGCCGCTGCCCTTGCATCACCCGCCAATAGCATCGAGGCACGCCTGGATGCACTGGAACAGCGACTGCAACAAGCAGAACAGCGGGCTGCCCAAGCGGAAGCACGAGCCACTGCCGCCGAGCAACGCGCACAGCAACTAGAACAGCGCACTATCGAAACCAAACAACAGACCATACAAATAGCACAAAGCACTACTCCGCTGGAAAACAGTGCTTCATCAACCAAAAACTTGAAACTGAATGATTTCGCCGATCTAAAATTGTACGGCGATGTAGAATTCAATCTTGACAGCACTAGCCGAACCGGTCAGCTTACTTCACTTAAAACCAGCGATAATAAAGACTGGAAACCTGGTGACAAAGAGCGTTGGAATATTAATGGCCGCATCTTGATCGGGCTGGACGGTTACCGCCGCGATCAAAACAACAACTTTGCCGGCTTTAGCGTGCAACCGTTGGCCGACATAACTGGCAAAATGAATCTCGATGACGCCGCTTTCTTCTTCGGCAATGAGAAAAACTGGCTGGCAAAAATCGGGCGTTTCGAAGCCTACGATATGTTCCCACTCAACCAAGATACTTTTATTCAGTATTCTGGTAATACCGCCAACGATTTATATGCCGATGGTTTCGGCTATATCTATATGATGAAAGAAGGACGTGGCCGCAGTAACAGCGGTGGTAACCTAATGCTGAGTAAATACGCTGGCAATTGGTATTTCGAACTCAATACTCTATTCGAAGATGGCACTTCACTATTCCAAAACAACACCTACCACGGCAACACGCTGGAAAATAAAAAAAATGTCGCCTATTTGCGTCCAGTAGCCGCCTGGAAAAAAGACCAATTCAGTGCTGCCATAGCGATGGAGAGTAATATCGTCAATAACGCCTATGGCTACCAGAATGACCAAGGGCGATGGATCGATCAATCCAGACGCAATGGTTACGGCATGACACTAAGTTGGAACGGTCTGGTGACCAATCCTGATGACGGCATTGTCGCTAACCTGAACACCGCCTATCTGGATGCCTCGGATGAACACAATTTCACTACCGGAATCAATGTGATGTGGCATCGTTTCGAACTGGGTTATATCTATGCCCACAACAATATCAAAGCGTTCAATACTGACGATACGACCGCACATATTAATCACCCATTCAGTGAGCCGGGTAAATACGATATAAATACCATCCATATGTCATATCAGATTCCTAGCATCATGAATATGAAAAACTTTAATCTCTATCTTGGCGCCTACGTCTCTATGCTGGAGGCAAATGCTAACAACAAAATCACCAATAATAATGGCCGACGCTACGGCGCACGCGCCAGATTTAAATATCTCTTCTGATGTAGGTTAATGGCCTCCGTTATCGGCATAACCGTAATTGAAGTAGTCAACCAGATCTAAATTTTTAACGCGATCATACTGGCAAATAAATAAAACAGAGGACAAAACATGATGAACCGAATAGGTGAATTAACCGCGGAGCTTCTCAGTTCAATGAATCAGTATGACCTTAAACGACTGGATAATATTTTTTCTGAAAATATTTCACTTTATTATCCAGGTATTCCTCCAATGGTAGGTAAAAAGATGTCGCTTATTTTTCTCAAATTCTCAATATTTACATTTTACGCAAACTGGTTTCATTGCTAGTCATAACCAGGCTTGCGTTATTTGGGAAAATGAAGGGCGCCGTAAAAATAGTGATATTTATACCCGTTATCTTTCAAGTTGCCTCTTTGTTGGCTGCACTCGCTCACCCCGGTCACATAGTTCGCTATGCTCCCGGGGATTCGCTCCCTTGCCGTCGCGATCTATATTGAAATCCATTGGGTATATTCAGAAACCTAAGCTATCCAGTAGATCATCAACCTGAGCCTGATTAGCAATAACGCCCACGCCGTTTTGGTTCACCTGCGGACCATTTAGCAAGCTGTCAGCCTCTTTCTTAGTTTTCGCTATCTGATCAGCTGGCATATTTTCCATTAATACCATGACCAACTGTTTTTCTATTTCCTGAATAACATCCATCATCCGCTTGATAACCTGACCGGTAAGATCCTGAAAGTCTTGTGCCATCATGATCTCCAGCAGTTGAGCGTTAGTGAAAGCAGTATGTTCAGGTACCGAATTGAGGTAATTCCGGGTATCCATCACCAGAGAACGCGCCACTGGCAATTCAGCTGGGTTTTCAAACCACTCATCCCAACGTTTAGTCAATGATATTGCCGATGCTTCCAACTCATTCTGACGAGGTTGAGCCGCCTCAACACAATTAAGTGCCCTCTCCGCCGCCTGCGCTGTCATCTGCACAACATAGTCCAGGCGTTCTCTTGCATCGGGGATTGCTTCAGCAGCCTGAGCAATGGTTTGATCCAATCCCAACTCACGTAAACTATCACGCAACATACGCGTAAGCTGGCCGATACGGCTGATAATTTCACTGGCACTAATGGTCTCATCCCTTGGCATGACTGGATTTACACTCATTATGTCTCCTTAGAGGCCCAGTTTTTCAAATATTTTGTTGAGCTTTTCTTCCAAAGTAGCTGCGGTAAAAGGTTTAACAACATAACCACTGGCCCCGGCTTGCGCGGCTGCAATGATATTTTCTTTCTTCGCTTCTGCGGTCACCATCAAAACCGGTATCTTAGCCAATTGGGCATCTTCACGAATGATTTTTAGCAACTCTAAACCATCCATATTGGGCATATTCCAATCAGAGATGATAAAGTCAAATTGAGATGCACGAATCTTAGCCAAGGCTTCTACCCCATCTTGAGCTTCTTCTACATTATTAAAGCCCAATTCTTTTAAAAGATTACGAACAATGCGACGCATGGTTGAAAAATCATCAACCACCAAAAATCTCAGATCCTTATTCGCCATAAAAACTCCTTGAAATTATTTACCAGTCAGCGCAGAGCCGCTTAAAAAATTAAATTTATACCCGTCATCTTTCAAGTTGCCTCTTTGTTGGCTGCGCTCACTCACCCCGGTCACATAGTTATCTATGCTCCCGGGGATTCGCTCCCTTGCCGTCGCGATGCATCTTGAAATCCATAGGGTATATTCGATAGCCGTTAAATACGGACAGCTTGCCCCGAGCTTATTTTTGCCAGCATTTTCTTGCTCATTTTGAGTATATCCATGACCTCATCCACCGCCCCCATTTGTATTGCCGCTCTTGGCATACCAAATACCACACAACTTGCTTCATCCTGCGCCAACGTGTACGCTCCAGCTTGCTTCATCTCCAGTAAACCTGCCGCACCATCACTGCCCATGCCGGTCAGTAACACTCCGACAGCATTCCTCCCGGCAAATTTAGCAACTGATCGGAACAACACATCCACAGACGGACGATGACGATTAACAGCCGGTGCATCGGTGATCAGAATCTGGTAATCAGCACCATTACGGCATAGCTCCATATGGCGATCACCCGGAGCAATGTAGGCATGCCCCGGCAAAATCCGTTCACCATTTTCAGCCTCTTTTACGGTAATTTGGCTAAGTTTATTTAATCGTTCAGCAAAAGAACGGGTAAAACCAGGTGGCATATGTTGAGTAATAAGGAGTGCTGGGCTGGTGACAGGTAACGGTTGCAACAAATTCTTTATTGCTTCCGTTCCTCCAGTAGAAGCGCCTACTGCTATCAGTTTTTCACTGGATAACAAAGGCTTAAAACTTAAAGGAGCAGAACTTACCGGTGTGGTTATTGGCACAGATAGTTTGGCCTGTGCCGCTGTTCGTATTTTCTCCGCAATAAGTTCACTGTAAGCCAGCATTCCTTCACGAATACCTAATTGAGGTTTGGTTACAAAATCAACAGCACCAAGTTCCAATGCCCTTAATGTGATTTCAGAACCTTTGGCGGTCAGAGAAGAGATCATAACCACCGGCATTGGCCGTAAGCGCATTAATTTTTCTAGAAAATCAATACCATCCATGCGTGGCATTTCAACATCTAGTGTGAGTACTTGTGGATTATGCTTTTTAATTAGATCACGTGCTACCAGTGGATCTGGCGCACAAGCCACTACCTCCATATCCGGGTGACTATTGATGATCTCTCGCATGATTTGACGCATAAGCGCTGAATCATCGACACAAAGAACAGTTATTTTATTCATGACCTCTCCTTGCCCGGCCTACACCGTAAACGGTCTGTCCTTGCAAGTAGAATTCCCGGCTTATTTGAGTGACATTTTCAGAATGCCCTGCAAAGAGCAATCCATCAGGTTTTAACAAAGCAACAAAATGGCGCAGTATCCGTTCCTGCGTCTTTTTATCAAAATAAATCATAACATTACGGCAAAAGATGGCATCAAATTTCTCTTCAAACGGCCAATTGGAATCTAACAAGTTTAGACGCTGGAATGTCACCATGTCAGCAAGTTGGGGCCGGACACGAGCATAACCCTCATAAGATCCAATACCTTTAAAAAAGTAACGTTTTCTCTGTTGATCGGTCAGTTGGCGCAATTCATCCAGTCGATAAACCCCTTTGCGTGCTTTTTCCAATACATGGGTATCAATATCACTGGCAATAATTTTTGCCTGGTGAAAACGCTCCCCTAAAACATCACTTAGCGTCATTGCAATCGAATATGGCTCTTCTCCTGTCGATGCCGCTGAACTCCATACCCGGTACGATCCACTCTTCTTACTTGCATGTTTAGCTAACAGAGGAAAATGATGAGCTTCCCTGAAAAAAGCCGTCAGGTTAGTTGTCAACGCATTGATAAACTCCTGCCACTCCTCACTATTCATGTCATTTTCAAGAATGAACAAATATTGCCCAAAATCACGTATTTCAAGTGTACGCAAACGCCGAATTAAACGGTTGTAAACCATCTCCCGTTTATGTGCAGCCAGCACAATACCCGCACGTTGATATATGAGCTGGCAGATGCGCTCAAAATGCGCATCTGACATGGTATAACGCTGAATCATGTGATTCAGTGGCGAAGACGGCAAGCTTGTCGCTGAAGCAATTAAATTTGATTTCATCTGGCCTCAGCGAGTCTGATTGACTGTCCCTTCGCTATCCGCAGACCTCAGCGTCAGTGAAAGTTCATTTTCAAGCTTATTTTCTGAATTATCGGGTAACTCAAATTGTGCCACTATTTTCACCAGAATATCGGCCTGGTCTTCAAGTGCCGCCGCCGCTGCGGCTGACTGTTCAACTAATGCGGCGTTCTGCTGAGTAACCTGATCCATCTGTGTAACAGCTTGTGCTACTTGATGAATCCCCCGACTTTGTTCATCAGATGCCGCAGCAATTTCAGCCATCAGATCCGTGACCTGGTTTACAGAAACGACCAATTCATTCATGGTCTTCCCTGCATGACTAACCAACTCGGAACCTTGGCTTACCCGCTGAACGGATTCACTAATTAATGTCTTAATCTCTTTCGCTGCTTCGGCACTTCGCTGAGCAAGATCCCTCACTTCACCAGCAACAACAGAGAAACCTCGGCCTTGTTCACCTGCCCGGGCGGCTTCTACTGCCGCATTCAGGGCCAAAATGTTGGTCTGAAATGCAATACCATCAATAACGCTGATAATGGCACTGATTTTCTGTGAGCTATTGGCAATTGCATCCATTGTTTCCACAACATCAACTGTCAGTTCGCCCCCTTTAGAGGCTGTTTTCGATGCAGATACTGCCAATTCACTGGCCTGACGAGCATTTTCCGCATTCTGACGCACAGTTGCAGTCAGTTGTTCCATACTGGCTGCCGTTTCTTCCAGTGATGCAGCTTGCTCTTCAGTGCGGGAAGAGAGATCGGTATTACCCTGAGTAATTTCCTGAATACCGCTATACATCAAATTAGTATTCTCTTTTACCAAAGTAATGGAATTAACCAGTGAACGTTGCATTTCACGTAATTTGAGGAACACTTCACCAATTTCATCTTGAGTGAAAACAGAAACTTCTTTATTAAGTTTTCCTTCCGCAACATTCTGGAAGTGACTACGCATATTGGCAAAAGGTCTGAGCAGATTCTTTTTCAACCACCAATGAGCCGCCCAGGCAACAGCCAGTACCATTAAGATCGCACCGGCAAACATGGCAACTGAAATTTGGTAATAAAGACGACCATCTTGAACGGCGGTTGTAATCTCTTCACCGATATATTGCATATAATGATTGAAATCAGATTCAAGTTGCTGCTGATACTTTTCTGTCGGCTGGTCTAAGAATGCATCATAATTACCACTTTCTAAAAAAGCCGAGAGTTCTCTAAGCGCTTTGATATATTCCTTATAACTGGTTTCTACTGAAGCCAGCAATACACTACTACCATCCTCGTCATTTAATTTAGGCAGCGCAATAAACTCGGCAAAATGCATCTCAGCCCTATCTAAGGTCTCCTTAACATTAGCAACCATACTGCCAATATGATCCTCAGATTGTTGCAGCGTTTTCCCTACAGCGATTCGATTAAGTGTATTACGCGATTGCAGCAGAGCTGCCCAGCTCAACCCTAAGGTATCCCTCTTCTGTGTTCCCAGATCAATCCGTTCAATATAAGACTGATCTGCGTGAATAATTCCAAGTGATAAACCACTTGAGATTATCTGCATTACACAAAACATCATCAGTAACAGATATAAACTGGTTGATATACGAAGCCTGCCTAACATGTAATCACCTCTGTTAACGGCTGCATGTGCAGCCGTAGTTATCGCTTAGTGTTTTAAAATGTTTCCCAATTAGCTTGTTCTTCCACATTGTTGGCTTTCTTCAACACCAGTGGATTCGATTTAGCAGGAGGAGTCTTAGCCACAGGCAAATGCTCAATTTTCATTTCGGGTTGAGATTTATCGCCAAGATTCGGTAATTGGAACAGAGAAACTAGTTTCTTCAATCCAGCCGCTTGATCTTCCAAAGCCGCCGCCGCCGCCGCGGATTGCTCAACTAAAGCAGCATTTTGTTGTGTTACACGATCCATTTCGGAGATAGCCAGGCCAACCTGAGTTATCCCTCTGCTTTGTTCATCGGATGCAGATGCAATTTCACCCATAATGTCAGTTACACGGGTTACTGAACTGACAATGTTATTCATTGTTTCACCTGCGCTCTCAACCAAGACAGAACCTGTATCCGCGCGGCTTACTGAATCTTCTATTAATGCTTTGATCTCTTTTGCTGCCTCAGCACTACGCTGTGCAAGGTTACGCACTTCTCCTGCCACAACAGCAAAACCTCGCCCATGTTCACCGGCACGTGCAGCTTCCACTGCGGCATTCAGCGCCAAAATGTTAGTCTGGAACGCAATAGCATCAATAACACTGGTAATATCGGAAATCTTCTGAGAACTACCGGCAATTTCACGCATTGTCTGTACAACATTCGCCACGACTTTTCCGCCCTGGCGTGCAACTTCAGAAGCACTATCAGCCAGGTTACTTGCCTGAAGAGCATTTTCCGCATTTTGGCGTACAGTTGCTGTCAATTGCTCCATACTGGCGGCAGTTTCTTCCAAAGAAGCAACCTGTTCCTCAGTACGCGAAGAGAGATCATTATTTCCGGCGGCAATTTCACTGGTTCCATCATAAATGCTTTCACTACTTTGACGAACACTACTGACAGTAGTGATAAATTCTTTCTGCATATGCTTCAGGCCAACAGCCAGCGTACTCATCTCATTTCTGCCTAAAACAGTAATATTTTGTGTCAAATCACCGGTGGAAAGCGCCTTAATGTTCTCCAATAATTTGTTTAACGGATTCAGTAAACTATGTTTGATGCTAACCCAACTAAAAATCATGGCTGAAACCAGAATCAGTATGACAATACCCAACATAATTATCGCATTTCTGTAGGATATATCTGCATCAAATACCACATCAGAATAGAGATGATCATTTTGAGTCAAATAGAAGTTATATTCTTCCTCAAAAGCACTCTGATATTTGCTCGTTGGCTGGTTGAAAAATTCTACCGACCGATCATGTTCAAGCAGCACAATAAGCTCATGAAGCGCTGAAATATAAACATCATAGGCTTTTTTAAGGCGATTAAGACTTTCTGATTCATGAATAGGCAATTTAGCGGTCTGTTCGTATTGTTCAAAACGCTGCTCTGCAATAGAGAGGTTACTTCTGGTATCTGTCAGTAACTGCTCCAGTGTGTAGTAATTATCGACTCCCTCGTCTTTTTTCATCATGTAACGAATGCCAGCACGGTTCAAACTGTTACGGGCCTGTAACAAATTAACCCAAGTGTCATTCAAAAATGTCTGCTGTTCCCGCATTTTATCCAGTATTTCTAAATTTTCCTTGTTACTTTTCAACTCATGGAAGAAAAGCCCTCCGGATATAAATTGCAGAGCACCAAATAATATGATGACCGCCATCAGTCCGGTCACTATTTTCATTCGGTTAAACATGTTTTCCCTTTTTACAATAGATCAGCATGGCTCTGTTATCGGCATCATCAAGGGAAACTTTACTGGTCGAATAAAAGAAATTTGAATATTTTTTCTGGTTTGGAATTTACGGGAATACAGACAAAAAATAACTACCATCTGTCGATGATGGCAGTCACATTTAATGATTAGTTTTTAGCCACTGAATCGACCAACGCCATCTCTTCGCTATTAAGCAATTTCTCAATATCCACTAAAATCAGCATACGATCATCAAGTGAACCCAATCCTGTTAAATATTCGGTAGATAATGTTACTGCAAATTCAGGCGCCGGACAGATTTGCTCAGCTTTGAGCGATAAAACATCCGAAACACCATCAACGACAATACCAACCACTCGGTTTAACAGATTCAGAACAATAACAACAGTATTATCATTATAGGTAACCGTTTCCTGGGCAAATTTAATTCTCAGGTCAATAATAGGCACAATAACGCCACGCAGATTAGTTATCCCTTTAATGAATGCCGGAGTATTTGCAATACGGGTGACCTGATCATAGCCCCGGATCTCCTGTACTTTCAGTATTTCGATACCATACTCTTCATCACCCAGGGTAAAAACCAGATATCCTTCCCCGGCAGTTTCTCCTGACAATTTATTAAACGCTTCTATGGCCGACATGATCTTACCTTTTACTGTGAGATTGACGATTTTCCATGGGGATACTCCCCCATTCAGTGCTTATTTTTTGCTAATAACTCAGCTTTGCTGAGTGCCAATTGGTCATGATTGAGTTGCTGCAAGGCAGAAACATCAATAATCAACGCCACACTGCCATCTCCCATAATGGTGGCAGCGGAGATCCCGGGTACTTTGCGATAGTTACTTTCGATATTTTTCACAACCACTTGATGCTGCCCAACTAATTGATCAACCAGCAAGGCATAACGACGGCCAGCACTTTGTACAATCACAATAATCCCTTTCGTCGGATCTGTTTTTGCATCAGGAATATCAAAAACTCGATATAACTTAATGAGTGGCAAGTATTCTCCTCTGACATGCAATAATTTTTCATCTCCCGCCAAGGGATAAATATCTTCTTCCTGCGGTTGAAGAGAACTGACTACCGCACTCAACGGCAAAATAAACACTTCGCCATTCACTTTCACTGACATACCATCAAGGATTGCCAGTGTCAGAGGTAACAAAATCCGAGTCACTGTCCCTTTACCTGCCTGGAAGTTAATCTGGATTTGCCCTCCCATTTCCTGAATATTTCGCTTAACCACGTCCATTCCTACACCGCGGCCAGATACATCTGTTACAACTTCAGCCGTGGAAAAACCAGGCGCGAAAATCAACATCGCAACCTCTTCGTTACTCATGTTTTCACTGACTGATAGCCCTTGTGATATCGCTTTGGCCAGAATCTTTTCACGGTTCAACCCGGCACCATCATCCACAACTTCAATACAGATATTCCCGCCCTGATGTTCAGCAGAAAGTGTCAAGTTGCCCGTTTCAGGTTTGCCCACAACAAGCCGATCTTCCGGCTCTTCAATACCATGATCTAGACTGTTACGGACTAGATGAGTCAGCGGATCAATAATGCGCTCGATTAAACTCTTATCCAACTCAGTGGAACTGCCAACCAAAGTTAGATCCACTTTTTTATTCAGCTTGCTAGCAAGATCCCTGACTAAACGTGGGTAACGGCTGAACACATATTCCATTGGCATCATACGGATAGACATCACAGATTCTTGCAAATCTCTGGAATTTCTCTGTAACTGCACCATACAATTTAGCAAATCGCCATACAAAGTCGGTTCAAGAGCGTTACAATGCTGAGCCAGCATAGATTGGGTAATAACCAATTCACCAACCAGATTTATCAGTTGATCAACCTTCTCAACCGCAACTCGAATACTGGAAGATTCTGCCCGTTGACGTGGCGATCCAGCCGGAGGTATCGGTGCAGGACGTCCAGCCGGCGGTGTGGAACCTTTTTCCGGCGTAGTTGTTTTAACAACTTTAGCTGTATCTTTATTTTTAACTTTGTCTTTGGGTTCAACTACCGGCAAAAAAGTGATCTGTTCCGGTTCAATAACAAAACAGAGCACCGCAGTAATATCGTCCTCCGTGGCTGATGTTACTAATGATGCTTCAACACTATCCCTAGTCTGTTCAGTATCATAAACCTCCCCCAGATTACTCAGCTCATCAAGCATCAGAGAAACTTCACGCTCTTTCAAACCAGAAAGATGAACCCGAACTCTACCTTGCTGGTTTTCAGTCGCAGCAGGCTCCGATTTTAATTCTGGCTCAGATTCAGGCACCTCTGGCATCACCGCATCCATGACAGACTCAACACCGCCTTCATTCTCTCTCTGTACTTCCAATGCAAGCTGGCGCAAAGTCTCACAGATGTAGGTAAACGCACTTTCATCCGGCTCCTGAGAACTTTTATAGGCATCCAACTGTTGCTGCATAATATCTTTCGCTTCTAAAAACAGGTTGATAATATCAGTCGTCAGACTCATTTCATCTCGTCTGGCACTGTCCAGCAAATTTTCCAGAACATGCGTGGTTTGCTGTAGTTTGATAAAACCAAAAGTCGCAGCGCCACCTTTTATTGAGTGAGCACTACGAAAAATAGCATTCAATTGCTCCCGATCTGGCTCATCAGGATCGAGCTGCAATAGATGCTGCTCCATATCCTCCAGCAATTCGTCTGCTTCATCAAAAAAGGTCTGATAAAACGCGGTAATATCCATTGTTACTCTGTCACCTTAGCCGGTACACGATTAGGTTCAGCACTCAGTGATGCTGGTTGAGCCAATACTGTGATTTCATTGGACTGTTGTGCTGGCCTACTTTCAGCCAAATCCTTTCCAATCGCCTCGTGAATTTCCTTACTATCATTAATAATCAAGGAATCGCTGCCGGTGTTTTGCTGTTCAATCCGCTTTTCCGCTTGTTTATTGAGCACCAAGATACTGATGCGACGGTTAACTGGCGCACTGGCATCTTCCTGTTTCAGACGAACCGTCGCAGCCATGCCAACAACACGCAATATCTTTTCTTCATCCAATCCCCCGATCAACAACTCTCTTCTTGATGCATTCGCTCGATCTGCGGATAGCTCCCAGTTACTGTAACCACGCTCACCATTAGCATATTTCAAGTCATCAGTATGACCAGACAAGCTGATTTTATTGGGAATATCATTCAGGATTGGGGCAATAGCCCGCAAAATGTCACTCATGTAACTTTCAACTTTTGCACTACCAACCATAAACATTGGCCGGTTTTCTCGGTCAATAATCTGGATACGTAACCCTTCATCCATCATGTCAATCAACAGATGTGGACGTAATGCTTTAAGGCGGGGATCAGTAATGATCAACTGATCGAGTTGCTCACGCAGCCTATTTAATTTACGAGCCTCATTATTAGCTTCAACGACTTCAACCTGACGCAGAATGTCACCTTCCTGATGAAGCACATCCTCCCCTCCTCCTGGAATAGGATTAGAGCTATCACTGCTACGCTCCCCTTTATTGATTGCAACGTGTAACGGGGTACGGAAATATTCTGCAATTCGAGTCAGTTCTTGTGGGCTGGAAATTGCCAACAACCACATAACCAGAAAAAATGCCATCATGGCGGTCATAAAATCAGCATAAGCAATTTTCCATGAACCACCATGATGTTTGATGCCATTCCTTTTACGTCTTTTTACCCTAATGACAGAGACGTTACGCGCCTTCATGCCTGTTCTTCAGTTTCTTGCGGGACAGGTACTTTTACCCGGCGAACATGTTCTTCTAACTCAGTGAAAGAAGGGCGATCTGTGAGGTAGAGTGTTTTACGACCGAATTCCACAGCAATTTGTGGAGCATAACCATTCAGGCTGGATAATAATGTCACTTTAATGCATTGCATCATTTTAAGATGTTCACCGCTGCGCTGACGTAACAATGTTGCCAGTGGCGAGATAAAACCATATGCCAGCAAAATACCGAGGAATGTCCCAACCATTGCATGAGCAATCAGCACGCCAAGTTCTCCTGCCGGGCGATCTGCCGAACCCAAGGCATTAACAACCCCCATAACAGCAGCGACAATACCAAAAGCAGGAAGAGAATCTCCAACCATCATCAAACTGGTTGCCGGAATCTCGCTTTCCTGCTCATAAGTTTCAATTTCTTCATCCATCAAAGCCTCAATTTCATGAGGATTCATATTGCCACTCACAATCAATCGCATGTAGTCAGTGATAAAATCCATCAAATGCTTATCCTTAAGCAAACGCGGGTACTGGGTGAAAATATCACTCTGCTGAGGATGTTCGATATCTCGCTCTAATGCTAAGACACCATGCATACGGGATTTTGCTAACAACCGAAAAAGCAGCGCCATCAGATCCATATACATCACTTTGTTATATTTAGATCTACGCATTACCTTTGGCAAAACACGCAATGTTGCCTTAATCGCTTTTCCGTTGTTACCAACAATGAAAGCACCGATACCAGCACCAGTGATAATTAAAAATTCAGCGGGTTGATAAAGTGCGCCTAAATGACCACCTACAATCAGGTAACCACCGATTACCGCCCCAAAAACTACGATATATCCTAAAAATACTAACACGCGATATCCTTTAGCTAAGTTGGTGAGCGGATGGGAAGTTGAGCAGTTTGAATCCAGAATGGTTGTGGTTTCAATACAGGTTACAAGAGAAAAAGTAAAATCTGTAACCTGTAGGAATAATTTTCCCATTTAAATTCACACTGCGTGCTGAGCAAGTCCATCCAGCAGTTGTGAATTAGTATCGGCAGACTCAAGGGAAAGTTTACGTTTTTTTACTGCACGTGATGGCGGTTGGCAAAGACTACAAACAAAGCTATTCACAGGTTGATGAGCATGAGTAATAAAAGTTCCACCACAGGTCCGACATTGTGAAGGTTGCAACATGCCACTGTCCACAAAACGTACCAACGTCCAGGCACGAGTCAACGCCAAAACCGGTGCGTCCCCTTCAACAGGAGGACATTGTTCAAGATAGAGTCGATACGCTTTAACAACAGCCTCTACACCTTCACAATAACCACTCTTGAGTAAAAAACGATAGGCATTATAAAACATTGATGAATGAATATTCTGTTCCCACGTCATAAACCAATCAGTTGAAAAAGGCAGCATCCCTTTGGGCGGAGGACTCCCCCTCAATTCTTTATAAAGCTTAATTAGTCGCCCTCTGCTCAATTGTGTTTCACTTTCAAGCAGTTGTAACCGTGCCCCCAAAGTGATGAGTTCCATCGCCAACTGTATATCCTTAGCTTCTTGAACTATACTTTTCTCGGCCATCTCTTATGCTCTTTTTTTCACTGACGTATCGTCTTTCGAAGATAACTTCTGAAACAAATGAGTAGATAACAAAATGCCTGTATGTATTTGTTGTAAATCATCCACTCGGGATTCCCTAGTAAGCTGCTGAATAGTTTCACTGTCTTCGAACCGGAAATTACAGACTAATTGATTAGTCTCAGCGAGCTTGACCAACTGAGGTAATGTCAATTCAGACAACGTATCAGCCATAGAATCGCTAATACCTAAACGGAACATCGCTGACGCTTTTTCATGGTTAATTAATCGCTGAGCTAAAAGCAAATACGATAAATTTATGTCATAAATATGTTTGAGCAATTCAACCGTACTCATTTCTCTATCCCGTCCGATTACATTAAAAAATCAGTTAAGTGTTCGAAAAACCACTCGTGAAAAAATTCCTAAAATAGCTTAGGGATTAATAATCTCTTACATAACTAAAATATACAGGGTTAGTCAGAGCAGTAACCATCCTTTGTATTACTTTTGATTCATCCAACTTCAAAAATATTACGGTAGTGAGTTGCAAAAATAATATTGCGTTACCTGATATAACATTTTTCATTGGCGATTAAGAATATTCTTAATGCAGAACAACTTTACTCCTGAATCATCGACTTATACAACGGAAAGAGGACGCAATTTTAAATACTATGTGACATAACTCACAAAAACAAGGGCTTTTAATATGCATTTAATCGATGAATTGCTCATTAACTATTCAAACAATTAAATAAAATCCGAATTCTCAATTTTAATAAGTTAAATTATCTAAATAAAAATATTAGATATATTTTTTGATTTTATACGATCTATTAAACTTATAAATTTAAAATAACGATAAAAAATCCTATCCTGAGTCAAACTAACACTAAAAAAGACAGTTTTATCCTTGAGTAATAAGTGTAAACAATAATCTTATTCTGAGATCCGGCATCTCCATTTGTACGATAAAACAGATTAAGTTTATGTAAAATTTGGTTGCAAAAAAGATACTGGTATGATCACTTTTCGTTTAGATTTGTACCTTTTTTAACCAAAAGGCTTAACTAAAAATGCATACCACCATGTACAGATAACACTAACCATACAAAAATAGCATAAAATACAGTAAGATAATGAATAAAAAAACAACTATAACAACATCTTATTGATTGCATAACAATCAATATCCAGTATAGAGACAGCCAGAAAAATCGGTCTATTTCAACTCCTGACAACCCAAACAGCAGCAAAATTAATTAGAAAAACTTATCAAATAGCATATCTCATAATATAATAATACGCAAAACCCCTCTATCGATTACTTTATCTTTTTCATCTTTAGTCTTCATGCCTCAAATTAATTATTAATTAAATTTACATATGTCCAATATATATATTTTAAAAACATTAGTCATTTTAAACTAATTGAATATGATTTATTATCCTTACAATCTGCTTTAAAGTTCTGTAAGAGATACAATTCCAGAAATAAAACGTCCAAATTACATAAATATATAACCTTATCAAATATCCATCATAAATAAAATCACCGCCATTTATATAATACAAGAAACAGATAGTTTACATATTAATATTTAAATAAAAAATACACGCTATTTCAGAATTCATATTCTTATGATACAAATCAAATGAAATATTAAAAGTCATTTTTCCCATTTCTCATTATTTCATGTAATATTTACGATCATCATCACAAAAACATTATTTATACATATAAAGAATATAGCTAATAACGTCATTAATATATATCAAAAACGTCATTTCCTTAAATGATAAAAATAGATAAAACAATTAACTCTACAGGAACAAAATAATTAATTGAAATTTATTGCAAAAATAATTAATAGGAATAGAGATAAAAATCAATATTATTTCCCACCAGAATAATGAAATTAATAATCATTGGTGATATAAATACCCTAACATTCCATAAGAAAGATGAAAAGAATAGGATTTTGATAAGAAATTTATTTCCCCATATAAATAATAGTGATAATTTTCCAAGTAATTATAACTATTCATCAAACATGACAGTTTAATGCAACAACCGATTACAACCTAACCTAATCACAGAAATACCCTCAGAACAAAGGCTCTAAACCCAATAGTTCATCAAACAAGAAGGGAATATAGCTATCGAGAATCATTATCAATTATGTAATCAATAACACTGGAAATGTATCTGTTTTTTGGACAAAACACATCCTTTATACGCGCAATATATGAACAAAAGATATCTGAGAAAATAACAATTCAATACACTAATCTGGCTAAAATAAAACCTTATGCACAAAATTTTTCACTAAAAAAATCATCAATATCAAAATATATATCTATAAAACAGAAATGAAACAAACTGGCTCCGCCAGTACCATAGAATATTCAACATTTTTAATACCTCATTTATAATGATCTTCTCAGGAACTGTTTAATCCATTTTATCCCAATGTAAAAAAACCAAGAAATATCACACATCAGATCTTGTACTAGTAAATGAATATTTTGCACCAAAAAAATGGAATAAAGGCTCTGGTAATCAACATTAAAAAAACATTACCAAAGTTCAAACTTGCCGTTATATTCAAGCAGTTGATAATACTCCCACTCGCCTCTCTTCTCTTAACGGACCTTCATTTGACACCCCTAAATTCTTTATCAAGCCTAGTAATATCTATCGCTTTTTTTGCACTATCTGTACCTTTGCTAACAAAAACTCCTACACCAGCGTATCTCAATACCACAGCATTATTAATGTTATTATCAAGAAATCAACTGCATGCCCGTTCTTTTACAATACAGGATTTTTACGATGCACAGTTTACTAAATACCAATCTGATTTCATTTCTCAAGATTTCAGTAACCATCAGCTCTGTTTGTTAGAACGCTAAAATAACTTTGAATTCTAACCCTACATCATGACAAATCCTGACAGTAATAGCAGAATTATCCTCGGTAAGAACTCTTGCTGCTGCGCCACTCTCTCTTAATACAGAAATAACAGGGACTGCACTCCCCTCCACTGACTCAAAGAAAGTTAGCAACTCCTGTAATATCATCACTCTTTCATCACCATAAAGATGACAAGCGTTTTTACTTTATCATCGGATAAATATCGAACAGTTAAATTAATACTCTAAAATCTTGTCTGATGGTAACCATTAACTACCTCCATTATTTTTTCACGACATTCTTCATCAAGCAGAATTATTATCTATTTTACTCTTATATAAGAACAAACTTAGATCATTTCTTCTACTTATCCTTTGAAAATAATTGATATTTTCACTGAAAATTCTGAGCAATAATGAACAACTGATGGCGAACCAAATTAAATATCAACTCATCAATTTTTCTGTACCCGCGTATGATACCTATATCAGGTTTATCATGACTAAATTCTGATATGAGAATAGCAATCCAGTAACAATAACCAAGGCTAAAAATACCGCATCAAACGACTTTTACCTGGAGAAGCCATTAATCAACAATAGATTAATTGTAACAACAGTAACTATTTGACTAGTACCACTTCGCATATCTGCCTCAAATAGCAGCAAGAACATAATGTCACCTAGTACAAGATATTCGATCAATCATTCTTGCTTGTTTCTGATGACGAAACCCCATTTGTCAACGGTGATTCCTTATCAAACTAGTGATTGCTGTTTTACACAAAAGATTTTCAGATCGGTAGTTCAGAAACAATTTTCCAGTTTATTGAGCTAACGCTCTTTTCCAGACTTATACGACAAACAATTGCTTCTATCTCTTTTTGCTCATCCAGTGTTGCTAACACTTCAGCGCACACTTCAAATTTTCCAAGTTGAACTCTATCAGCGAAATTCAGTGATTGTAACCTCACAGATACTCCATTGAGAGCCTGTAACACCAAAGTTCTCACCAGAATTTCATCATCACTGTCACACACTACGTGAATTTTATAACACTGTACTTGATCAATAGCCTGCTGCCTGGGTTGTAAATTAATACGTTGAGCCGCTTCACGTAACAATATATTTGCGCAAAGAATAATGGCGGTTGCTATCGCAGCTAGCCAATATTGTCCGAGGCCACACAGCACACCAATTCCAGCAGAGCACCATAAGGTTGCTGCGGTATTTAATCCACGAATGTTCATACCTTCCCGCATAATGACACCCGCACCAAGGAAACCAATGCCTGAAACAACTTGTGCAGCAATACGACCAGCACTATCGGGTGAAGTTGTTATTGAACTGAGGATAAAAACTGCTGCACCGGTCGCAACTAATGCATTGGTTCTTAAACCTGCCATACGTTGACGCCATTGGCGCTCAGCACCAATTAATGCGCCAAAGCACATAGCCGATAATAAATGAAAGACAAAAGGAGTTATTAACATGACATTCTCCATACAACCAAATGGATAAATAATCATGTGCATTTATTTTGCACACAGAAATGTATGCTGAATGTTTAATTCAGCCCTATTTTCTGTCCATACCCGGAGGTAACAAAGCGTAAATATATAACAGCATAATAAAAACTCAATATACTATCCCGGCTACTTGACCAAGTACCGGATAACACCATTCTTTGAGTAAGTACAGCTCAGATATTTTGAGTGGTACTGCCCGCTTTATTTGGCAAGCAGCAAATCGGAAGGAAATAGCTTGCCGTTTTATTGTCTATTTAACTGAAAACTTTGACTATCCAATGGCTATCTCCCCAATAAAATTTGTACGAAGTATAATCAGGAGTAATTAATAAGTAAAGAAGGATATGACTTTAGTAAAGAAAAAACCCGTCACTATAGAAAATAGTGACGGGTTTCAAAATCATCCAAGCAATCAGATAGCCATTACGTTTGCTGCTGCTGGACCTTTCGCACCATTTTCAATGGTGAATTCTACGTTCTGGCCTTCTGCCAAAGTTTTGAAACCGTTACCCTGAATGGCAGAGAAGTGAACGAATACGTCTTTGCTACCGTCAGCTGGGGTGATGAAACCGAAGCCTTTAGACTCGTTGAACCACTTCACTTGACCTTTCATTTTGTCAGACATTGTGACTTTCCTATATATCAAAAAAATTTTGCCACCATTGGGCATGTATTGGCCAGTTATATCAGCTATTACTTATGGAGGCACTAAGAAGGAAACGCGTCAACAAAGGCTATCTGAGGATAACACTTACACATAACTCATTAACTCAAGATGTCGTACATAAAGTAGGTCTGTTTATCAGGCCGGCTGCATTAACTCATGATAGAAAAGGAATAGCAACCTTTTTATGCATTGGTGTTTTAAAAAAAATATCAATGCTCATTATTAAAGCAATAATTTAACAAACAACGTCATTAGTTATAAATTTTTTTGATTTATTCAACCTTTATCTTAATGAAAGCATTAGAGTTAGTCTTAGTCAATAACAATTGGCAGATTAAAATAAAACAACTGATCTACGTAAGATCGCCTCCCCCATGCTAACCTTGAGGACAAATAGTTATGAAAATATTTCACTTTTCCTTTGCTTAATCAGGTCAATATATGAATATCATTAAACAGATACTGATTCAGGATCTTGAACGAATCAACATTGAAGAACAACGTGATGGTAAACCCCGTTTTAACAACCAATTTATCAGCAACTATCCTTATCTTTGCCTAGCTATGCTTATATCCTACCTGTTTCTCGCTGCACTTATCTGGTACGCCCCATATTTTAGTTTACTTTCACTGCTAGCTTTTACAGTACTCTTCATTATTATGTCGGCGGTTCTACTACTCGAAATCAAACCTATATATCGGTTTGATGATATCGGCGTACTTGATTTACGAGTATGTTACAACGGCGAATGGTTCGTCAGCGAAAAAATCTCAGACTGCGCAATCAAAGAGCTTTGTTCCCACCCTCATGTTCCACTGGCAATAAAAGATGAAATCAAACGCATTATACAAATGAAAGGTGAAATTCATTTTTATGATGTTTATATCATGGCGTTTCCTGAACAATCACATATAGCAACATCGTTACCGATCATGAATAGCCGATAATGAACAAAAGTACTTAACTTCAACAAAATAGCGCAATTATAAAACAATGCGCTCATATGACGAGCAAATAACAAAATAATAAACTTTTTGCGTTGACAGATTTTCAATTCATCACTAGTATTTGCCCCGTTCTCAAGAACGATTCCTCCATAGTTCAGTCGGTAGAACGGCGGACTGTTAATCCGTATGTCACTGGTTCAAGTCCAGTTGGAGGAGCCAAATTCAAGTCTGGAGATGCTAAAGAGAATCTCTAATACGCATGAAATAGCCAGTATGCAAAAAATGGCTAGCACGCAAAAAGCCCAATGAGAATTGGGCTTTTTTCTATATAAGCAACAACACATTCGCCGGCACCAAAATAATCAGTCCAGAGCTACCTTGTAAATCTTCTCTTTAGATTTATGTAATATATTCACTTCACCAACAAATGATATTTCATAGTGAATTTTTACCTGACCATTACCTATATAATTAAAGAAATCAACTCCACCCGGTTGACCATCAGCATTTTCTTCAGGCTTAATTACAGCTAACCGGAAAATATTATCTTCACTACCTTGTAAAGAATCTATCTTTAATACTAATGCTCCTGTATCTCTATTATTAGCAGAATACCCCCTTATATATACTGTACCTTTTTTCAACTTCTTATCTTTAAGTTTAACATCGTTGACCAAAATATTGATGTCATAATCAATAATACTCTCACCAATTGGTCGGCCCCTATTTTCATCATACTCTTCAATATAAGGCACTTCTAAATCACGACGAACTTGGACTGTTGCAGAATCTTCATCAAGCTCTACAAGTACACGTTGAATAGCAGAAAATCTAGCAGCACCGCTTTCGCTAATAGTATAGTAAAGGCTATCATGTTTACCTTGAGTAAGGAGATCATTTTTCACAGGCAAACTACGAATATCACCGCTATTTTGCACACCAGGAACCATTTCAACATTATCATTATCAAAAACAAATTTCAGTTCATATTTATCTAAAATATTGGAATCAGTAAAAAGTACTTTAACTCCTGCTTTTATATCATCACCGCTAATAACATTATCATAATGTGCCGGATATACAGGTGCTGCCAATCCTACTGACTTCAGTTTAAATCGATTCAGAGCGACTTTCGCTACCACACCACCACTCGCATCCGTTACTTCAACATCAAAACCAACTGTAGCATTAACTCTCTGATCTGTCTTGATTTTTACTAATATTTCAGACGCTCTACTAATGGGATCAAATGCGCTATTGTTATTTACGATTTCATATTCGCCTTCATTCAAGCCGTTCACCACCACTTTACTTTTGTGATTTTCTAATGATACAGAACCATCATCATCCTGTAGAACTACAAACAATCGTAATGGAACGTTAAACCAGTCTTTATGTGAAACCCAGTTAGTTACATCAGTATTAATTAAAAAATTCATGACTTCTCCTCATCTGTTTTATAAAAATCACCAGAAAATTAGCCACTCTTTTCGGGGAAAATGTTATTTACTTATTTTATATTTAAAATTATTTTTACCTCCTTACCAATTATTTAATTTAAAATATTTTCTGAAATAATTTTTATTAATTTAATTTTATATGCATATAAAAATATATTATTAGATCGATAATATCTTAGTGCACTAGCAGAAAATGATATTTTATTATTAATGGCAAGTTCTTTAACATTCTCTTTGGCGTGGATTAATATCATGCTTGCCAAATCAGAGATCAAATACAAAATTACTTTTTCAGTTAAGAATTATAGACAAGTAAATCCGCTAATAAATATCAAAATACAATAAGTGTTCTGTTAAAACAGATAAAATAGGAAAATTATCATGTAATATATAAATATCATAAATAACACAAAAATAAAATTATCTAATATATATTTAATTATATTTTCAATGCTCATTATTAATTATTTTCCAAATAAAAATATAGATGATATTTTCACCATCTAATTATCATGGGTAAATATCAGTTAACTCTCGCATTTCTTGAGTTGAAAAATTTAATTGACCAAAAAATGGTAAAAAACATCATTATTGAACATCAGTTAACCAATCAAACTCAATTTTTACTTTTCCCCTTTGACAAGCCCAAAATACCCAGATATTATTCGCCTCGTTGTCAAGGACAATTCCTCCATAGTTCAGTCGGTAGAACGGCGGACTGTTAATCCGTATGTCACTGGTTCGAGTCCAGTTGGAGGAGCCAAATTCATAAGAAGCCCGCTAAATGCGGGCTTTTTGCCTCCCTAATTCCAGTAGTTGCTTACAACATAATATAACAATTCTAATCAACCGACTTCTATAGCATACATCTCCAGCAAATAAGCCTTATTCGGCATAAAAATAGATCAAAAAGTTCAGTTTGACAGCAAATAGACCATTTTTGTTATTTTCTACTTTGACAAAGCAAAAGCATATCGTTAATATGCACCCCGTTGTGAAGGAGTTCCTCCATAGTTCAGTCGGTAGAACGGCGGACTGTTAATCCGTATGTCACTGGTTCAAGTCCAGTTGGAGGAGCCAAATTATGAAAATCCCGCTTAATGCGGGATTTTTGCTATTCTGACTTCTCTACTTAATTCTCCCAACTATTTACTCACAACATTAAGATTAAGCACAGTAATTCGATTCAACTTACATTAATGGAATAAAATTCCATCAACCATCAATTAATTAGCATAAAAATATAACAACAAGTGCATTTTGCCAGCAAACAAACTCTTTTTGTTATTTTCTACTTTGACAAAGCCGAAGCATATCACTAATATACGCCCCGTTGTGAAGGAGTTCCTCCATAGTTCAGTCGGTAGAACGGCGGACTGTTAATCCGTATGTCACTGGTTCGAGTCCAGTTGGAGGAGCCAACTTCATCTCTTTTTTACCCTCATATTTCATTTTTTCCTTTGTTATAAGAAAATCCACCTCTGATTACCCTAACCTAGTTGATTTGGCTAAGTTTTTTTCTAAAAATTATATTCATTAATAGCTATTCAACCATTTTAGCTTTATCATCCATTCCCGGCTTGGATATGCTGAACTCAGCATCTTCGTTCCTATCATATATACTGGAGCCGGTTTCTCATGACCACTGAATCATACACAATAAAAATCCGCCGCCCTGATGACTGGCACCTCCATTTTCGTGATGGTGAAATGCTAAAAACTGTCGTTCCCTACACCAGTCATTACTTTGGCCGGGCTATCGTCATGCCTAATCTGCTTACTCCGATTACAGAAGTGGTCAGTGCCAAGGCTTATAGAGACAGAATACTGGCAGCCATTCCCGAAGGACATAATTTCCAGCCTCTTATGACCTGTTATCTTACTGACACGACTGAAAGCTCTCAGATAGAAATAGGTTATAAAGAAGGCATTTTTACCGCTTGTAAGCTCTATCCTGCCAATGCCACAACCAATTCAAGTCACGGTGTCTCTGATATAAAGAATATTTATCCACTATTAGCAGCGATGGAAAAACTGGGGATGCCTCTGCTCGTCCACGGTGAGGTTACTGCTTCTCATATTGATATTTTTGATCGAGAAGCCCGTTTTATTGAACAAGTCATGGAGCCACTACGTAATCAATTCCCAGCACTGAAAGTTGTGTTTGAACACATAACTACCAAAGAAGCCGCACAATATGTGCTGGAAGGCAATAACAATCTGGCAGCAACATTAACTCCACAGCATCTCATGTTCAATCGCAACCATATGCTGGTTGGGGGGATTCGGCCACACCTATACTGTCTGCCTGTGCTGAAACGCAATGTGCATCAAGAGGCTTTACGGGCAGCCGTCGCCAGTGGCTGTGATCGCTTCTTTCTAGGCACAGACTCAGCACCACATGCACAACACAAGAAAGAGTCTTTCTGTGGTTGTGCCGGCGTCTTTAACGCACCATCAGCGTTACCTGCTTATGCAACAGTGTTCGAGGAGATGAATGCATTACAGCATTTTGAAACATTCTGTTCACTTAATGGCCCTAAATTTTACGGGCTACCTGTCAATGAAGGCTTTATCGAACTAACTCGCAAACCTTCTACCGTAATTGAACACATTGATTGCAATAATGAAAAACTTATTCCATTCTTGGCTGGCGAAGATGCCCGCTGGGATGTGAAAGTAGCAGACTGATATAACATGGGGATGGTCATCATCCCCATTAATTTACATAGTTATCAATACACCAACAAATTGACTTATAATTCCTAACAAAAAACCTTCTTACTTTCATTAAAAAGCATATACTAACTAATGACTCATTCAAGAATGAGGTCGTTTGCTCTTAGTCAATGATATTAATAAATAATGCAGTGATCTGATTAGGAGGTTTTATGGGCAGTAAAGATGAAGTTATTCAAACGCATCCTGTTGTAGGTTGGGATGTCAGTACCGTTGATACATATGATGCAATGATGCTACGCCTTCACTATTTGTCCTCCCAAGATCAAACACCAGAACATGTCATGGTAGATCGAACCTTATGGTTGACAACTGACATTGCAAAGCAATTGATATACATCCTCCAGGCAGGAATTGAAAAGATCGAATCTTCAGAATACAGCGATCTAAACCATACTAAGCATTAATAATCTTAAACCCGGACACCCGTATAAATGGGTGTCCGGTTAGGAGACCACATCGATTCATCTCAAAGATTTTGTCTGGAATACCATATCACTATATAATAATTTCGGATTAAGCTAACTTAACCATCAAAATTGCCGAGTTGACTACTAATAGATGGGGCGTTTATTGTGAGTTTGGCCAAACAGGAACAGGGATGTACAATAATGAAAATCTTAATTGTTGAAGAGTGCTATTATACCCGTTCAGGTATCAGAGAGTTTTTAAGGGAAAACGATAACGCTGAAAATCTTGAAATTATTGACTCACCTTCAATTCACGAGGCTATAGATATAGTAACTCACTTTTCCCCTGATATCGTTTTAGCTAATTTGACACATTATTGTCATCATGCCAGTTACTGTTCCGCTTTACAGAAATTTATAACTCTTATAGATAACACTCGTATTTATATATACCTTAATAGCGCCTATCCTTATTGTGACAATTATATTACATTGAAGGATAATGCTGTTATTCTCGCAAAGAGAAATCTTACCTATTTGCTTAATAAACTTAGTAAAACCACATTGCAAGAAATTCAGAGACACAGAGCAAAAATCGACCAATATTGTTCTATTTTCAGCCCTCAAGAACATAAAGTTATCGATTACTGGATGAAAGAAATCCCTAATTACCAGATATCCCAAAAGTTAAAAATCAGTAATAGTACGGTCTATTCTCATAAAAGACACATTACTGAAAAAATCAATGTGCGTAATAGAGTTGAACTCTGCTTTATTTACAATGTATTTAAATATCTCTATTAAAATATCCTATTAACTATACCTATGGATTTCAAGATGCATCGCGACGGCAAGGGAGCGAATCCCCGGAAGCATAGATGACTATGTGACCGGGGTGAGTGAGTGCAACCAACAAAGAGGCAACTTGAAAGATGACGGGTATAAATCAAATAAACTGGCACATTGATCGCTGTGCCAGCAATTAATCACATTATTCAGCAGACTGTAGTGAAAGGCTGTTCAATCCATCCTGTAGACGATGCCGGGATTTATTAAATATTTTTGCTCCATTTTCACGACCGGCACGGCGAGCACGCTGCTCTGTTTCCGGTAATCTTACTTCTTCTCCGCACATTTCACTACAACAGCCTTCAAATTTAGTTGCACACTCTGGACATTGAATAAATAGCAAATGGCAACCTTCATTTTTACAATTAGTATGACTGTCGCAAGACACGCCACATTGATGGCAATGAGCGATCACATCGTCTGAAATACGCTCCCCCATCCGCTCATCAAAGACAAAGTTTTTACCAATAAAACGTACCGGTAATCCCTGTTCTCTCGCTTTACGGGCATATTCGATAATACCGCCTTCTACGTGATAGACGTTTTTAAAGCCATTGTGCAGCATATAAGCACTGGCTTTTTCACAACGAATACCACCGGTGCAGTACATTACAATATTTTTATCCTTATTATCCTGCAACATTTCCGCAGCCATTGGCAACTGTTCACGGAATGTATCAGAAGGAATTTCAATTGCATTTTCAAAATGCCCGACTTCATATTCATAGTGATTGCGCATATCAACAAATAGCGTGTCAGGATCATCCAGCATCTGGTTGACCTGTTCTGCTTTAAGGTACTCGCCAGTCTTTGATGGATCAAAAGTTTCATCTTCAATCCCATCAGCCACTACGCGGTCACGTACTTTCATACGCAAAACCCAGAAAGATTTCCCATCATCATCAAGCGCAATATTCAGCCTCAAATTATCCAATGCAGGATCAATCCTATACAACAAAGCCTTAAATGCTGCTAAATTATGGGTTGGTAAACTTATCTGAGCATTAATCCCCTCTTTAGCAATATAAACCCGGCCAAATACTGAAAGCTCGGTAAATTGTTGATACAAGCTGTTACGAAAAGCCAGAGGATCTAAGATGTTAAAATATTTGTAAAAAGAGATGGTCGTGCGAGGTTGGGTCTCCGCCAACATATGTGCTTTCAGCTCTTTATTAGAAATGCGGTTGTGTAACACTGGCATGGTGTACTTTCCTGAATTTCAAGTCATAAAATATAGGTGTATAAGTGATAGCCTCCGCTATCAAGCGTAATATGATAACGAAAATGATTTTCAACGAGTAGTCATTTGTAACGCAGTGATAGGAAATCAGTAATAATAAAACGGGAGGGCCCTCCTCCCATCAATTGATTACGCAGTCCTTTGCACACAGGCCAAGGGTAGATACGCCAAACAACTAGCAACCAGCCGGTTTAACTGGCAATGGCTTAATCTCTATCAAGGCTGGAACCAATCATCAGCGCTTTCCCATGTGTCTCGTAGAATCTCTTCAACAATTTTCCTGTCATCAGGCGTACCACCACGAACAGATAACCCATCATGACTTGCCAACTTCACATTGGTTTTAACATCAGGCCAGCGACGTTTAAGACGGTTATCCAGTTCTACAGCAAGTGCAGGGACAGCACCTTTTGGCAGTTTTTTAGATTTATCGATAGTGACTTCTACATGCATAATTTTTCCCTCCACAAACAATACTGTTCATATAAACAGTAATATTATCTACATGAATTGTAAATAGCTCTGTAAAACTATTTTAATTTTTATTTATCAGTAAATTATGAGCTACCATTCTTTATTAATGACAAAACGGGATGACAGCTAAGCGCACCAAAATCGAGCTCATAAACATTTCATGCTTGAAAACTTCGATATCCCGTCAAAAAATGTCACAATAAGGAAATTGTTTTGTCCATCTTATTGGAACTATAAAAACCTGAGAATCCATGATACAAGCACCTTCTTTTCAACGTTCACTACTTCATCCCCGTTATTGGCCTATTTGGTTTGGTATCAGTCTGCTTTACTTACTGGTTCTGCTCCCCTACCCCGTTATTTACTGGATAGGCACACGTCTGGGCAGATTTTCTATGCGCTTTCTGAAAAAACGTGCCAAAGTTGCCGAAAGAAATCTTGAGCTATGTTTTCCTGATATGCCACAAGAGGAGCGCCACACGCTATTAATAAAAAACTTCGAATCCGTCGGAATGGGAATATTTGAAACGGGTATGGCCTGGTTTTGGCCTGACTGGCGGATAGAACGCTGGTTTACAGTTACTGGGCGAGAAAATATTCAAAAAATTCAAACTACTGGGCAAGGAATTATTGTTATTGGTATCCATTTCCTGACGCTGGAACTCGGTGCCCGAATTATCGGTTTGCTCAATCCGGGCATTGGTGTCTACCGACCAAATGATAATCCGGTTATGGATTGGCTACAAACATGGGGACGACTGCGCTCCAACAAATATATGCTGGATAGGAAAGATGTCAAAGGCATGATCCGCTGCCTGAAAAAGGGTGAAGTTGTCTGGTATGCCCCCGATCATGATTACGGCCCACGAAAAAGCGTATTTGCACCACTATTTGCTGTAGAACACGCTGCAACAACCACGGGCACTTCGATACTTGTGCGCCTCGCTGATCCGGCAATGATCCCCTTTACCCCCCGTCGTCTGCCTGATGGAAAAGGTTATGAACTGATTATTCAACCGGCAGTCGCCGGATTTCCAAAAGATGATGAAGTGAAAGCGGCTGCTTTCATGAACAAAGTTGTCGAACAGGAAATTTTACAGGCACCTGATCAATATATGTGGTTGCATCGTCGCTTTAAAACCCGACCTAAGGGGATGCCTTCCCTGTACGGACAAGCGGACAAAGTTCATTAAATATCTTACGGCTGTTTCTTTACCCAAGAAGCAGCCATAATCACTTTCCACACAACTCAATAATTCATTATCTTATTTCAATCCTAATGCTGTATTTCTTAATCCAATCTATTTCCGATTTTTATATAAAAATCAAAATAAACCTAAAATTTAAAAATAAATACCAAGCTGACAATCAAACTAGTTTATTTTTCTTACCTCTTATTATCACTGTTAATATCAAGCTCTTGGAAAGATGACTAATATATTATAGTTATTACTTAATTTATTATTTTAAAATATTTTCCCCATAAAAATACATTGAATATAAATAGAAGTAAGTCAATAGGTCTTATCCTAATTTTAACCAACCAATTATGAGAAATGAGATTTATGTCGGATTTTGCTCTGAAAAATGGAATATAAAGTAAGAGATATCCTACTTGTTAATAAAATTGACCGAAAAATATGTTAAAAATATATTAACAAGACAGGACATCATTTAATAAAAACGTGGCTTTTTTGTTTGCTCTAAACCTAAATTTGAAAGAGCTTTTTAAAAGCTTTATTTGTCACACACACTGCACTCTTAGAGTGCGGTCTTATAGGAAAACTTAGATGCAATCCTCCATTAACAATACAAAAACCAGAACTTTCTTTGGGCATCCTTATCCATTAAGTTCTTTGTTCTTCACAGAAATGTGGGAACGTTTCTCTTACTACGGCATACGTCCACTGCTGATCTTATTCATGGCTGCAACCCTCTATGATGGTGGTATGGGTATTCCTCGTGAACAGGCCGCTGCCATTGTCGGTATCTTTGCAGGTAGTGTTTATCTAACCGCATTACCCGGTGGTTGGCTGGCGGATAACTGGTTAGGTCAACGTCAAGCAGTCTGGTACGGCTCAATCATTATTGCATTAGGGCACCTGTCTATTGCTCTTTCCGCCTTCCTCAGTCATCACCTGTTTTTTATCGGCTTACTACTGATCGTATTAGGCACAGGACTGTTTAAAACCTGTATCACCGTAATGGTCGGAACACTGTATAAAAAAGATGATCCACGTCGTGATGGTGGTTTTTCCCTGTTTTATATGGGGATTAATCTCGGTTCCTTTATCTCTCCATTAATTACTGGCTTACTCATTCAAGACTATGGTTGGCATTGGGGTTTTGGTATTGGTGGGCTAGGAATGCTGGTTGCCCTACTGATCTTCCGTTTCTACGCTGTTCCCCTAATGCGCCGCTATGATAAAGAAGGTGGCCTAGATTCAAACTGGGATCGCCCTACGGTGAAACGTAAAAACGTCGGCAAATGGGTTTCCATAACTGTCATCGCTATGATTGCGATTATTGCCCTGTTAATCCTCGGTATCATTCCATTTAATCCAGTGGCTGTAGCCAGTACGATGGTCTATATCATCTCATCCTGTGTAACACTTTACTTTATCTATCTGTTCCTGTTTGCTGGTTTGAGTAGTAGTGACCGTTCTCGCCTACTAGTTTGTTTCATTCTGCTAGTATCTGCTGCATTCTTCTGGTCCGCATTCGAGCAGAAGCCAACCTCATTTAACCTGTTTGCCAATGATTATACTAACCGCTTAGTGATGGGATTTGAGATCCCAACAGTGTGGTTCCAGTCGATCAACGCACTATTCATTGTCCTACTGGCTCCCGTATTCAGTTGGCTTTGGCCTACATTAGCCAAAAGTAATATCAACCCAAGCAGTATCAGTAAATTCATTATTGGTATTCTGTTCGGTGCCGGCGGTTTTGGTCTGATGATCCTGGCGGCCCAGAATGTACTAGCAACAGGTGAAACGGTTTCTCCACTCTGGCTGGTCGCAAGTATTCTGTTGCTGACACTCGGTGAGCTGTGCCTTAGCCCCATTGGTCTAGCAACGATGACAATACTGGCCCCATCCCGAATGCGGGGTCAGGTCATGGGCTTGTGGTTTTGTGCAAGTGCTTTGGGTAATCTAGCTGCCGGCTTGATTGGTGGACATGTGCGTGCTGACCAACTGGACAATTTACCTGATCTGTTCTCCCGTGTATCTTTAGCTCTGGTTATTTGTGCAGTGGTATTGATGGTATTAATTGTCCCCATTCGCCGCCTGCTCAATAGTGCTGATAAGTCAGAAGCAAAAGCCCAATAATATTTATCACTCACGTAAAGCCATTTCATCATAAGATGGCTTTACGTATCTCAACACACAAACTTGATATCCTTGAAAATACATACATTATTAGTGCATTACCGTTGTAGCTGATGGCTTAACTATCTGTTTTACATTCAGTGATTCGGCTTGATATGCATGATTACGCACATCCCACAGTTCAACTGCATGTTGAATATTAAGCCAAAACTCTGCGGTATTCCCCAATGCCGCTGCCAATTTAATCGCCATAGGAACGGTCAGCGAACCTTTATCATGCACAATCCTACTTAATGTATTGCGGTGAACACCCATAGCTTCCGCAAGCACATTAATTTCGATATTCAAAGGCACCAGAAACTCACTCACCAATATTTCACCCACAGTTGCAGGGCGACGTTTTGTATTCCTCATCATTTATTTCCCTCAGTTTAATAGTTATGAGGATTCAGATATGTATCAACTGCAATCCCATCAATCCATTGAAAAATAAGCCTATATTGCTTATTTACTCTTATTGAACACCATCCCCTTAAATAACCATTCAAATATTCAAAATGATTTCCGGGAGGGATTCTTAAATCAGCCTCTTTAACCGAAGCATCTAGAATTTGTAGTTTTCTGTATAACGCACGTTGTAAAGATGCGGGTATGCATTTGTGCGGTAAATCTTGTTCATAAAATCTTTCTAGCCATCTATCCCTGAACTCAACAGCCATAACATCCTCGTTGTTTGTATGTTACGCACAATCATGTTGTGCATAAAGTCATAAAATGCTGAAAATATCATTTGGCTTTACGCAACCTAGCTGGAGTACAACCGTAATGTTGACTAAATGCAAAGGTAAAAGCTGACTGGGAGGCATAACCAGATAGAAAAGCAATGTCAGCCAAAGTTCTATCACTGTAAACCAGCAGATTATAGGCAAATTCCATCCGGCACGTTTTCAAATAAGTCATTGGACTCATCCCTGTTGCAATAAAAAGTTTACGACGCAAGGTACTGGCAGATACTGCGCAAATATCAGCCATATCCATCACCGTCACTTTCTCATGCAAACGCCCAACAAGCCCCTGATGTAGTTTGACTATCAACGTTGAAGACGAACCTACTTGTGGTAGCTGAGCGAGCAACAAACGGGCAGCATCAGCGTGATTAGCGGGTGGCTGCGGGTAATCATGCAACCACTTAATAAGAGCAAGCGCAGAATCAGGTAATGGTTGCCAGAAAGCATCATTATGTAATGGATTAAACAGTGCCGAAGGCAACTCCAACACTAATTGCTGATTTTCACCACTAGCGAAAAAGCTGTGTTTCACATCTGGTGGGATCATAACAACATTTCCAAAACTAACGGTACGTTGTTGCCCTGCTACGTTTAACTCAAGTTGCCCGTTATAGCCAAAAACCAACTGCCATAACCCTTGATGGCTATGGCTAATAGTTTCAGCAGAATACCGACGTAAATGTAATGAAGGTAATTGAAGAGCCATATTTATTGTCGCTGATTAAAATACACGCCATTCATTCGACAACAAAATAGCGTGACTTACAATAATTTATGACCATTTGGGACAGGAAGAGTAAATTCTGCGATCACCACCGCACCATTCTCATCCACACTGCCGGTTAACAATACTTCTGATTTAACACCCGCGATCCGCTTTGGTGGAAAATTGCATACACAAAGAACCTGACGGCCAGTTAATTGTTCAGGTGTGTAATGCACAGTTATCTGGGCGCTTGAGCTTTTAACACCCAACTCGCCAAGATCAATTTGTAATTTATAGACAGGTTTGCTGGCTTTAGGATTCAATTCTACTGAAATAATTGTGCCAACCCGCATATCGACTCTCTCAAAATCGGTCCATTCGATCTGTTCCATATATTCCTCTCCTTTAGTGCGAAGTCATTATACTCACATGCTAATGAAGGAAATTCTTTCGAAAGAGTGTCAATAATTGTCGACAAACCGCCTATTTTTCCCGACAGGTCATTCAATTCACTATCGAGTTGCTTTGAGTCACAGTTATTCCCGATCGAAAAAGTTACTTCTGGTCATGCCGCCATTCTCTTTAACACGCGCAGCGCGTTCAAGATCCTGACGGACTTTCTTACTGAACCCATCATCAAAGTTATTAAAATCATTAAAGTTGTTAAAGTTGTTAAAGTTGTTAAAGTTGTTAAACTCTTCTATTTTCAGCAAGAACTCAATTTCTCTTGCCTGTGTTTCCAGTTCCCACTTCTCCGCCACTTTATTATTTGCAATGAGCTCATTCAGATCCCAATTCATATCCAAATGCTTGGACTCAAGATTTTCTCTCTGCTTCATATATTCTGCCGATGGCTTATTGTCTGCCGGAATATCACTTTTATAATGGAAATTTAAAGCAAATGCTTGGAAAGAAATTGCAGATAAAATGACAAAAATGTAACGCGATCCTTTAATCATCGTGTGATCCCTCTTTAAAACCATAACTCCAAACAATTATTAAATAATTATTGTCAATAGGAATCAACAACATTTACGTATAAAAAGTCAGTTATCAATATCAGGTTTACATTTTGTTTAAACAGAGATTTTTCCACTAACCCGGTAGAAATTAACCCGCTGATATCTGCGGGTCAATAATCATTAGATGTTCATCGGGAATACAAGGCGTTACCTTCGCAATTAAATCGGGTTCCCTTGTCGATAAGCCAGCGCAACCGCCAAAGATTGCACTAAACACAAAGTAGCGGACTGAGAACGGAATGCCTCCACCTGTGCTTCTTTAACCACAAAACAAACATCACTAAAACTGGCAAGTGGGCTAATCTGGCTATCAGTAATCACGATCTGTTTTGCCCCGGCTTTCGCCGCCCGCTCACTGACCATCAGTGTTTCTTCTGCATAAGGGGTAAAACTGATTGAAACGATAACATCTTCTTCCCCAATTAAATTAATCTGCTCCCTGAACATTCCCCCCAAACCATCCACGAGTAAAGGGCGACATTCCAGATGATTCAATGCATAAGAAAAATAAACCGCCACACTAAAAGAGCGGCGCAGCCCAATAATGTAAATATTCCTAGCCTGAGCCAATAAATCTACTGCGTTCCTTAAATCTTCGGGGGCCGTCCTGGCTGCTAGCTGTTGCATTGCCTGCACATTTGAACGAGCAAATTCCTGCAAAATATGCTGAGGGTCTTCTGGCGGCTCCTGTTCGCCATCCAGTTCCCTAAATAACCTGGCCCGGTCTGCATAACTGGCGGTTTCTTCCACCATATGCATGCGAAATAGCTGTTTCATTTCATTAAAACCACTGAAATCAAACGCATTAGCGAAACGAATTAATGTTGATGGAGGAACATCAGCTTCTCTGGCAATCACAGCAACAGTATCAAAAGCAACACTATTAGTATTATCCAGCACATATCGAGCTACTTGTTGCAGGCGTTTACTCAATTCACTATAGCGTGAACGGACTTGTTCTTGAAATTCATTCAGATTCGATGCGACAGACATAAATCCCCCATAAAATTTATCGCCAGCAATTGTAATCGTTTTACAGTATAAGCTGAATCATATTTCATTTTTATAGTTAAAAATGAAACACATAATCCATTCATTGTAATGATTTATTATTAACACTATATTGATTAACATCTAATTAGTCACCTAATTATCGGTAATTCATAAAAACTTTACTCCGATCACACTAATTGCCTTTTGTTCCAAATCATATTGAAAATAAAATATATATTTCATATATCTATTATCAAAGTTTCCGATTCAGTACTAACATCAAATCCACAAAAGAGGCTCAGAATGGAACAAGTACAGAATTATGTTAATGGGCAACTCATTCCCAGTCATAGCACCCGTTTTTCGCCAGTTTTCAATCCAGCGACGGGAAAACAGATACGTCAGGTAGCACTAAGCACAGCTCATGAAGTTGAACAGGCAATTGAAGTCGCTCATCAGGCTTACAGTGAATGGTCTAAAGTTTCACCTCTCAAACGTGCTCGTGTCATGTTCCAGTTCAAAACATTACTGGAAGCTAATATAGACAAACTGGCACGATTGATTTCAGAAGAACATGGAAAAATCTATTCAGATGCTATCGGTGAATTAACTCGTGGTCTGGAAGTCGTTGAGTTTGCCTGTGGCATTCCTCATCTACAAAAAGGTGAACATTCCGCGAATACCGGAACAGGCATAGATAGCCATTCATTAATGCAGCCTTTAGGCGTTTGTGCCGGCATTACCCCTTTCAACTTCCCGGCAATGGTTCCTATGTGGATGTTTCCTATCGCATTAGCGACAGGGAATACTTTCGTATTGAAGCCATCAGAAAAAGATCCCTCTCTCGCGGTTGAATTAGCATCACTACTTAAACAATCCGGTTTACCCAATGGCGTATTTAATGTTGTCAACGGCGATAAAGAGGTGGTCGATGTACTACTAACAGATCCACGCGTACAAGCCGTCAGCTTTGTGGGTTCAACTCCTGTTGCTGAATATATCTACACTACCGCCTCAGCTCACGGGAAACGCTGTCAGGCTCTCGGTGGTGCAAAAAATCACTGTATCCTGATGCCAGATGCCGATCTTGATATGGCTAGCAGTGCTATTACAGGTGCGGCTTTTGGCGCAGCCGGTGAACGTTGCATGGCATTGTCTGTTGTATTAGCGGTTGGGGATGAAACGGCAGATGCGTTAATTGAAAAATTACGTCAACAAATCAACAAAATATCTGTCGGTCCCGGTATTGCCGCAACTAAAGAAAACGATATGGGTCCCGTTATCTCCGCGCAACACCAAGCTAAAATCGGTGATTACATCGACAGCGGCGAAAAACAAGGGGCCAGCTTGTTAATTGATGGCCGTCAACTCAAGGTTCCGGGTTATGAAAATGGCTATTTTATTGGCCCGACGCTGTTCGATAATGTCACGCCAGAGATGAAAATCTATCAAGAAGAGATCTTCGGTCCCGTTCTGTCAATTGTCCGTGTACCCGATTATGCCACCGCGCTAACATTAATTAACTGCCATCAATATGGTAATGGTACCGCGATATTCACCCGCGACGGAGAAACCGCTCGCCAGTTTAGCGAAGATGTACAAGCGGGTATGGTAGGCATCAATATCCCCATTCCGGTACCAATGGCCTTCCACAGCTTCGGCGGCTGGAAACGCTCAATTTTTGGTCCACTTAACGTTCACGGTAATGATGGCGTTCGCTTCTACACCCGCATGAAAACCGTTACCAGCCGCTGGCCAGCAAGTATCAGGTTAGAACATCATTCCAGCAGTTTTGTGATGCCAACAATGGAATAAAATGGAGTTCTGTAACATGAACAAATCAACAATGACAACGGCTCAAGCATTGGTGAAATTCCTGAACCAGCAATATGTGGAAGCAGACGGAGAACAATACCCATTCATCAGAGGAATCTTTACCATTTTTGGTCACGGTAATGTTGTTGGATTAGGGCAAGCACTGGAGCAAGATCCTGGTCACTTGACCGTTTACCAAGGATGTAATGAGCAAGGCATGGCCCATATCGCCACAGGTTTTGCTAAACAGAAAAAGCGCAAACAGATTTTTGCCGTAACGTCATCTGTTGGCCCCGGCTCCGCCAATATGGTAACCGCTGCGGCAACTGCCACAGCCAATCGCATTCCTCTGCTGTTATTACCCGGTGATCTCTTCGCCTGCCGTCAACCTGATCCCGTCTTACAACAGGTTGAACAGTTCCACGACTATACTATCAGCACCAATGACTGTTTCCGCCCTGTTTCTCGTTACTGGGATCGTATCTCCAGACCAGAACAGCTCATGAGCGCTATGATTAACGCGATGCGAGTTCTGACCGATCCCGCCGATACCGGCAACGTCACAATTTGCCTACCACAAGACGTTCAAGGCGAGATGTGGGATTTTCCTGACTATTTCTTCCAAAAACGAATTCACCGCATTGAACGCCGCCCCGCTTCTGTCGCCATGATTAACGATGCAGTGGCACTCATAAACCGCAAGAAACAACCTTTACTTATCTGCGGTGGCGGAGTGCGCTATTCAGAAGCTCATCATGCTTTTCGTCAGTTCGCAGAACACTTCAATATTCCTTTTGCTGAAACACAGGCAGGTAAAAGCGCCGTAATTGCCGACCATCCCCTTAATTGTGGTGGTTTAGGCACAACCGGCTGTCTTGCTGCCAACCTGATCGCCAAAGAGGCCGATTTGATTATTGGCGTTGGCACCCGGTTTACTGATTTCACCACTGCATCCAAATCGCTATTTCAGCATCCAGAAGTTGAATTTCTCACTATCAATGTAGCGGAATTTGACGCCTGCAAACTGGATGCAATACCCGTTGTATCAGACGCCCAAGCAGGGTTAAACGCTATTGCAGAACAACTTATTCAATTGAATTATCGCAGTGGTTATCAAGATGAGATTCATCAGGCACGGGAAACATGGAGAAAAGAGTTAAATCGTCTGTTCGAAATTGAGTATCAGGCAGATTTCACACCAGAAATCCCCGGCCATCTTGATGATAAATTGGCAGAGTACAGCCAGACATTACAAACCCGCCTGACACAAACCAGCGTATTGGGATTATTAGACAAATATCTTGAGCCCGAAGCGATTATTGTTGGTGCATCAGGTTCCCTCCCTGGCGATTTACAGCGATTATGGCAACCCAAACAACCGGATACCTATCATCTTGAGTATGGCTATTCCTGTATGGGCTATGAGATAGCCGCTGCTATTGGCGCTAAACTAGCCTGTCCCAACCAACCGGCTTATGCCATAGTCGGTGATGGCGCTTATATGATGCTGCATTCAGAGCTGCAAACCGCAGTACAGGAAAATATCAAGATTACCGTGTTGCTGTTTGATAACGCTGGATTTGGCTGTATCAATAATCTGCAAATGAGCCAAGGGATGGGCAGTTTCGGCACAGAAAATCGTTACCGTAACCCCGAAAGTGGCAACATGAATGGCAAACTGATTAAAGTTGACTTCGCCAAAAATGCAGAAAGCTACGGCTGCAAAAGTTACCGAGTCCACGATGAGCAACAACTGCTTTATGCGTTACAGGAAGCCCAAAAACAGACTGTACCGGTACTCATAGATATCAAAGTGCTGCCTAAAACGATGACGCATGATTATGAATCATGGTGGCGAATAGGCACAGCACAAGTAGCGGAAAACCCAGAGATAGAATCTGCCGCAAAGAAAATAAAGGAGATGGTTGCCACTAAAATACGCCAATATTAAAAAGCAATGGCCTGTAAGACAGCAGGCCACTTTTCTTTTTCTAATCATTTTTAATGCTATCTTTGAAATTCTTATTCCAAAAACAAATTACTTTTTTCCTTCTCTCAATCACTACGATTAAGCGTAGCGATTACTTAGTCTAATGCATATTATAATTTGTTTTTAAAAGACAAATGTTCCACTCCATCCAGTATCAATCTTACTTTACGTGATCTAATTAACATAAATTTAATATTGTCATCAACAAAATGCTACCCTGCGCTCAAAAACATAATTTCCAAATATTAACAAATTGAAATAAATGTTTTATTTGATATATTTTAAAGTATCTCATAAGCAGATACTTAGGTATCAAGGAGCATCCATGTTCAACATTGCATTATTTGGCGCCGGACGAATTGGACAAGTACACGCAGTGAATATCACTCATCATAAAGAAACTTGTCTTTATTCCGTTGTCGATCCCCATCAGAAAAGTGCTGAACTTTTAGTACAGAAATACCAAACAAAAAGACAAACTATTGAACAAGCAATGTCTGATCCTGAAATAGAAGGTGTTCTTATCGCCTCAGCAACAGATACTCATGCAGACCTGATTGAACTCGCAGCAAAACATCATAAAAAAATCTTCTGTGAAAAACCGGTTCATCTTGATATTGAACGTATTCGTCATTGCCTTGAAACCGTTAAACAATATCAGGTGCCCTTATTTGTTGGCTTTAACCGTCGTTATGATCCGCAATTCCGCCGAGTAAAAACCCTGTTTGATGCTGGCACGATAGGAAAAGCCGAATCTCTGCTGATTATTTCCCGCGATCCCTCGCCTCCTTCTGCTGAATATATCAAAGTTTCTGGCGGTATGTTCCGGGATATGACAATACACGACTTCGATATGGCACGTTTTATTATTGGTGAGGAACCCTGCTCGATCTACGCTCAAGGCAGTAATCTGGTTGATCCGGCAATTGGGCAAACGGGTGATATTGATACCGCCTTTATCGTTATGAAATTCCCATCAGGTGCAATGGCAACCATTACCAACAGCCGCCGTTCCGGGTATGGCTATGACCAACGGATTGAATTGCATGGTGAAAAAGGACTGCTTAGCGCCGGTAACATCAAAGAAAACAGTGTTGAAATCTGGGAAAACAGCGGTTGTTTAACCGCCAAGCCAGAACATTTCTTCCTGCAACGTTACCGGGAAGCTTACATTGCTGAATGGGATCATTTTGTCGATGTCATGGCTGGTCGCGCCACACCAGAATGCAGTGGCGCTGATGGCGAACAGGCACTTTATCTGGCCGATAAAGCTCTCGAATCCCTACATTCAGGTAAAGAAATCAGATTATAAAACAGCCCCATATCTCTAACTAACTGACTCACATTTATTTTCACCCTAAAAACGGGAAAGACTACTTTCCCGTCAGCATATTGCTGCCTGAAAATAGTCAATCAGGCTTGGAGGATAGTATGTTAGCTTTTCTCTCATTTATCGGTTTTACCCTATTAGTGGCTGGCTTTGCTTATTACAAAACCCATAATTCTCGTCTGACAGAATCTATTGAAGGCTATTTTCTTGGTGGACGATCTCTCACCGGTGTTTATATTGGCAGCTCTATGTTATTAATGAACCTGTCCACAGAACATTTAATCGGTTTGAATGGATTAGCATTCCGAACCGGATTTATCGTTATGGCTTGGGAAGTCATAGCCGCTGTGACCATCGTTCTATTCGCTATTTATTTCCTGCCCAAATATCTAAAACTCGGTATTTCAACCATCCCGGAATATCTTGAACGCCGATTTGACAAAAATACGCTGCTTATTACCTCAATTCTGTTCCTGGCTATGTATATCATTTCACTACTCCCCATTGTGCTGTATACCGGCGCGATTGCATTGGAAAGTCTATTCCAGGTTTCCAATGTATTCAGTATTGATAAAACGACGGCTCTATGGATTATGGTTTGGGGCGTTGGTGGATTAGGTGCTGTCTATGCCATCTTTGGTGGTATTAAAGCCATTGCCGCCGCGGACACTATTAACGGCATTGGCTTAATCGTTGGCGGGTTAATGGTCACCATTTTTGCCCTACTCTATGTCGGCAATGGCAATGCCTGGCAAGGATTAGTTGAAGTTTATCAATCTAATCCTGATAAATTTAATTCCATCGGCAGTGAAGATTCTCTGGTTCCTTTCTCTACGCTATTTACCGGCCTAATTGTTTCCAATATGTTTTTTTGGTGTACCAATCAATCCATTGTTCAGAAGGCCCTTGGTGCAAAAAATCTCGCCGAAGGACAAAAAGGCGTCATGTTGTGTGCTTTACTTAAACTCATCATGCCGTCTATTATTATTCTACCTGGCATTATTGCTTTCCATATTTTCAAAGGACAAATAGATAATCCAGATAATGCTTACCCAGAATTAGTACATTTAATTCTACCGGAAGTATTGGTTGGTTTCTTTGCCGCTGTGGTGGTCGGTGCCGTATTTTCCACATTCAGTGGAGGGCTTAACTCATCTGTGACACTGTTTATCGTCAATATCTACAAACAGCGGATCAACCAAAATGCCACCGAAACTCAAACTGTCACTATGAGTAAATATTTGGGGATCGGGTTAGCATTAATCACTATGATCGTCGCACCGTTAGTCGCTAATGCACCGGATGGTCTGTTCTATCTTATTCAACAATTACAGGGGATCTTTAACGCGCCAATTCTCAGCGTGGTATTAGTTGGTCTGATGACTAAACGAGTACCGCCTATTGCCGCTAAACTTGGCCTATTATTCGGTATGTCTGCCTATATTATCTGTAATTTTATTTTAAAAATTAACCTGCACTTTTTTCACCTGGTTGGCATTTTATTTGTTCTTAATGTTATTTTCATGTTGGCTATTGGCTACTTTTTTCCAGCTAAACCATTTGAAGATGTTTATACCGAACAGGTAAATATTACGCCGTGGTCTATGGTGAAACCGGTTGCATGGTTAATTACACTATGTTCAATCTCTGTATACGTATTTCTTGCACATAATGTTCCCAAAGTAATCATGATTATTTATTACCTGTCTGCTGTATTAATATTATCTTATGTACTCTATCAGGTAGGTAAAACGCTGTTTAAGAAAATTATGATAGATAGTATGCCAAAAAGACCAAATAAAAATAAATAACTGACTTTATTACTCCAACATTATTATCACAATAACTCACTGCCAGGATTTCCCTGCACCTCATATTCGAAAGAGGAAATCCTGGATATAGAAGATTATTCTTTTGCTAATGATAAAAACATTCCATATATACCAAATTACAAATGGAACAAAAATTCTAATATTCTGTTTTTTCTGTTCTTACCTCTGAATGGTACCTATCTCATTAGCAAATTAACCCTATATAACGCGACGTTACCTAAAAAACCCTTATCAGATCACAACTTGAAATTAATATTTTCATTTAAGTTGAAAATGAAACAAATGTTTCCTATAACAGATGTGCGACAACAACCAAGGCTAACTGGCAAGTACTAAAGAACTGACTGCAACAACAAACGACCTATCCGCTTCTATTCGGAGAAATAGCTATATGGAAGAGATTCGTATCGGCCTAATCGGTACTGGTTACATCGGACGCACCCATGCCATTGCTTACGCACAAGCACCGACTGTTTTCTCTCTGGCAGGCAAACTAGTTTGTGACATGGTAGCGGAAGTTTCTGCTGAACTCGCCGCAAAACGGTCTGAACAATTAGGTTTCCGGCGCTTTACTGACAATTGGCGCCAATTAGTATCAGATCCCGATATTCATGTTGTTGATATCTGTTCACCAAATTTTCTTCATAAAGAGATGGCTCTCGAAGCGATCAAACATGGCAAGCATGTTTATTGTGAAAAACCACTGGCACTAAACTCAACTGATGCAAAATTAATGGTCGAAGCCGCCAAAAAAGCCGGAGTGAAAACATTAGTCGGTTTTAACTATATGAAAAACCCTACCGCACAACTGGCTAAAGAGATCATTTCGAATGGTGAAATCGGTGAAGTCATTCACTTCTACGGTACTCATAACGAAGATTATATGGCTGATCCACTCATCCCTATTCACTGGCACTGCTTCAAAGATAAAGCTGGCTTAGGTGCATTAGGCGATCTTGCTGCTCATATCATCAATATGGCGCAGTACCTGGTTGGTGATATCCAAACTGTTTGCGCAGACATGGCCACTGTTATCAAACAACGCCCGGAAAAAACCGGCTCTAGCATTATGGTTGCGGTAGAAAACGAAGATCAAGCACATGCTATGGTGCGTTTCAACGGTGGAGCAATGGGTATTATTGAAACCTCCCGTATTGCCTGCGGCCGCAAAATGGGTTTGAGCTACACCATTACAGGAACAAAAGGTGCTTTGAGCTTTACACAAGAAAGAATGGCGGAATTAAAACTTTACCGCCACGATGAACCGGCAAACCGCCAAGGATTTAAAACTATTCTTATTGGACCAGAGCATCCTGACTATGCGCCATTCTGTCACGGTGCAGGTCACGGCATCGGCTTCAATGATCAAAAAACAGTGGAAATCAGAGATTTGATTAATGGCATCGCCAGCAATAAAGAGATATGGCCGGATTTCACCGAAGGCTGGAAAGTCTCACGTATTCTGGATGCTATTGCTCGTTCTTATCAAGAGCAACGTTGGGTGAATGTCACTGAAATTAATTAATTCTTCTTATCAACGCTCCACTGTCGGAGCTCAGCATAGCAACACTTGATGTTGTACTTAATAAGGAATTGTTCAATGGAGCAGCAAAAAAAATTTGATGTCATCTGCATGGGCCGAATCGCCGTTGACCTTTATGGCCAACAAATCGGAGCACGTCTGGAAGACATGGGAAGTTTTGCAAAATATCTTGGCGGTTCTTCCGGTAATGTCGCCTATGGTACCGCTCGTCAGGGGCTTAAATCCTCCATGCTAGCCAGAGTCGGTGATGAACACATGGGACGTTTCCTTCGGGAAGAGTTGCAAAGTGTTGGCTGTGATACCAGCCATCTAACCACGGATAAAGAACGCCTTACAGCACTGGTACTGCTAGGAATCAAAGATAAAACCACGTTCCCCCTGATCTTCTATCGTGATAACTGCGCCGATATGGCAATTACCCGTGATGATTTCACTGAAGAATACATTGCATCCGCTCGTTGTCTGGCTATCACCGGAACACATCTTTCTCATCCTAACACTCGCGATGCGGTGCTGACGGCCCTCAACTACGCCCGCCGTAACCGGGTGAGAACGGTCATGGACATTGATTATCGCCCGGTACTTTGGGGGTTAACTTCTCTGGGAGATGGTGAATCACGTTATATCGCATCGGAACAGGTAACAGCTCAGTTACAGGAAGTCTTATCACTATTTGACCTGATTGTTGGCACAGAAGAAGAGTTCCACATTGCCGGTGGTGCCACCGATACTATCGAAGCACTACGCAACATTCGTAAACTCACATCTGCTGCATTGGTTTGTAAACGGGGATCACTAGGATGCTCTGTTTTTACCGCTGAAATCCCTAATGATGTGAATGATAGCCTTACCATACAGGGCATTCGTGTCGATGTGCTTAACGTACTCGGTGCAGGAGATGCTTTTATGTCCGGCTTATTACGCGGCTATCTTAATAAAGAAGGTTGGGAAAAAGCCTGCACTTACGCTAATGCTTGTGGCGCATTAGTTGTTTCTCGTCATGGGTGCGCACCGGCAATGCCAGATAAAACAGAACTTGATAACTATCTATCACGCGCCAATCAAATACTACGCCCTGATTTGGATGAAACACTTAATCATCTCCACCGTATCAGCACCCGTAAAAACCAATGGGACGAACTGTACGTAATGGCATTTGATCATCGTATTCAATTTATTGAATTAGCCCGTCAAGCAAATGCCAGTATCAAGCGTATTTCATCATTAAAACAACTTCTATTGCGCGCCAGCCGGGAAGTTGCCACAGAAGCAGGATTACAAGGAAAAATAGGACTGTTATGTGACAGCACTTTTGGTCAAGATGTTTTAAACGAAATTACCGGTCAAGGTTGGTGGATAGGCCGCCCAATCGAACTACCAGGCTCTCGCCCGCTTTGTCTGGAACACGGCAACATCGGTTCTCAACTTATTGACTGGCCATTGGAACACATCGTCAAATGTCTGGTGTTTTTCCATCCAGAAGATGCTCACCCACTCCGCCTGGAGCAAGAGAAAAAAGTTCGGGAAATTTATGCCGCATGTTGTAAATCTGGTCACGAACTTTTACTGGAAGTGATTCTACCTGCGGAAATGAAACACTCAGATGAGTTCTATATTCGCGCACTTAGACGCTTTTATAACCTTGGAGTTAAACCGGATTGGTGGAAACTCCCACCACTCAGTTCTGAAAGTTGGGACCACATTAACTATCTAATCCAGCAGCGAGATCCCTATTGCCGTGGCGTCGTTATTCTTGGCCTCGATGCTCCACAAGAAGAGCTGGAAATGGGCTTTAATGCCGCAGCCGGCAAATCTATCGTCAAAGGTTTTGCTGTCGGAAGAACCCTATTTGGTCAACCATCCCTAAAATGGCTAAAAAATGAGATTGATGATAACCGTTTGATCCAGAAAATAAAAACCAACTATCACAACCTGATTAGCCTATGGCGTCAGCGCGGATAGCAACATAATAAAATTATTTTATTCAACAGGAGCACCATCATGGCTGTTCAACTTGGTATCAACCCTCTGACCTGGACTAATGATGACTTACCCACCCTTGGCGCAGATACATCACTGGAAACCTGCTTAACAGAAGGCCGCCAAGCAGGTTTTATCGGTTTTGAATTGGGCAACAAATTCCCTCGTCAGGCCAACGTATTGGGCCCAATTCTCGCTGCCCACGATCTCATGCTGGTATCTGGCTGGTATTCTGGCGAATTACTCACCCATTCAGTAGCGGAAGAGATTAAAGCGGTACAATCTCACCTAACTCTGCTGCGCGAATTGGGGGCGAATGTCATGGTATTTGCGGAAGTGACAAATTGCATTCACGGCAATCAAAACAAGCCAGTCCATCTTCGCCCTCAATTTCCAGCTAACCGCTGGCAAGAATACGGTGAAAAATTGACTGAATTTGCCCGTTACACCCAAGAACAAGGTGTTCAGATTGCTTACCACCACCATATGGGAACTGTGATCGAAACTGAGGAAGATATTGATCATCTGATGAAGAATACCGGTAATGAAGTTGGATTGTTGCTGGATACCGGCCATTTAACCTTTGCTGGCGCTGATCCACTGGCTATCGCAGAACGCTGGGCAAAACGTATCAACCATGTTCACTGTAAAGACATCCGTCCTGATGTACTCAACGATATAAAAAACCGTAAAACCAGTTTCCTTGATGCTGTGCTGAGTGGGGTATTCACGGTACCGGGAGATGGTTGTGTTGATTATCCCGCAATTTTCCAAGTGTTGAAAAAACAGAATTATAAAGGCTGGCTGGTGGTTGAAGCGGAACAAGATCCTGCGGTTGCTCATCCATTAACCTACGCAATGATGGGTTATAACAACTTACGTAAACTGGCTATTAACGCGGGGTTACTTTAATTAGCTACCGTTCGATTCATGTAAAAGCAATGCTGAGGTAGGTAACATGTCCAAATTATTATCAAAATATCATGCACCGGATCAGAACAAACGTACTCAACATATCACGCCAGAATCTGCCAACTGGAAGTATGTCCACTTTGATGTTTATGAGTTGGCTTCGGGTGAAAAAATCACCTTACCCGCATCAGAAAATGAGACCTGTCTGGTTTTAGTGGCAGGAAAAGCTACAGTGACTACGCCGCATCAGCGGTTTGAGCATATTGGCGATCGTATGGAACCATTTGAACGCAAAAAACCTTATGCTGTTTACATCACGGCGGGGGAATTTGTTGAAATTATTGCTGATACTGCTCTCGAACTCGCGGTATGCCAAGCACCGGGTAAAGGAAGCTACCCGACTCGACTGATTACGCCACAGGATATTGGTGCAGAACAACGTGGAAATGGCTACAACCGACGCCATGTTCACAACATCCTACCGGATAACAAACCTGCTGATAGCTTGTTAGTGGTTGAAGTCTTTACTAATGAAGGCTGTACCAGCTCCTACCCTAGCCATAAACACGATACCGACAATGCGCCACAGGAAACCTATTTGGAAGAAACCTATTACCATCGCTTGAACCCATCTCAAGGATTCTGCATGCAACGCGTCTATACCGATGACCGTTCACTGGATGAATCAATGGCTGTTTACAACAAAGATGTGGTAATGGTCCCCAAAGGCTATCATCCAGTAGCAACCATTGCCGGTTACGACAACTATTATCTCAACGTAATGGCCGGACCAACCCGCAAATGGCTATTTACCTGGGAAAAAGACCATCAATGGGTTAATAGTGAAACGTATGCTCAAAAGCATAAGAATTAATGCTCATCAGGCAGAAAATAGGCTTTTTATTTTAGCGCACTCAATCGAGTGCGCCGCTGCCTGTACGGCAGTGAACTCGTGATAATCAGGGATATCTTACATTTTACTTTTCTAAGCTGCCTGTACGGCAGTGAACGACTGATGCAGATAAAGCCGCTCTACTCGAATTTTCTAAGCTGCCTGTACGGCAGTGAACTTCCGAAGCCTGTTGATTATGAATTGAATCACTTTCTAAGCTGCCTGTACGGCAGTGAACGGGAGATCCATCCGATATCACCGAAGCGGTTTTTTCTAAGCTGCCTGTACGGCAGTGAACATTTACAGACATAGAGTCTATCGCGCGACTATTTTCTAAGCTGCCTGTACGGCAGTGAACGTAATGCTAATTTATCGATAGCGCGTGGTGAATTTCTAAGCTGCCTGTACGGCAGTGAACAACTACAGGGCATCAGACGGTCGAGCAGCTGATTTCTAAGCTGCCTGTACGGCAGTGAACGTATCGTTGAGTTTGTTGTCATTGCTATTCTTTTTCTAAGCTGCCTGTACGGCAGTGAACTTGGGCTTTGTTCACCGTAATAACCAGGCTATTTTCTAAGCTGCCTGTACGGCAGTGAACGATACAATTGGTTATTCTGTCCGCGAAAAAGATTTCTAAGCTGCCTGTACGGCAGTGAACCTTTTAATCTCATGTTATCCCTGGCTAGTAAATTTCTAAGCTGCCTGTACGGCAGTGAACGACGATTTACGTGTTTATTTTCTGTCTCATACTTTCTAAGCTGCCTGTACGGCAGTGAACATTCATTGTGACTGGTCACAACGGATCAAAGATTTCTAAGCTGCTTGTACGGCAGTGAACTCCGAAGCGGTCAAACGGAGGTTGCTGTTTTCATTTCTAAGCTGCCTGTACGGCAGTGAACAATTATCTCATATCATACGGGCCAGCCGGCAATTTCTAAGCTGCCTGTACGGCAGTGAACATGGCGGGTTCTGTCTTGTGATAATCGCCCCTTTTCTAAGCTGCCTGTACGGCAGTGAACGCTACGCTTGTATTCCGATATTGATGGCGTAGTTTCTAAGCTGCCTGTACGGCAGTGAACTCCCTGATTTGCCACCATCTCATAAATATCGCTTTCTAAGCTGCCTGTACGGCAGTGAACTTCGCTACTGGCTTTTTATGGAACCTTTTTAATTTCTAAGCTGCCTGTACGGCAGTGAACTATTGCCCCGGCCCGTCCCATGTTTGGCGTGTTTTCTAAGCTGCCTGTACGGCAGTGAACAACTAACTCCATCCTTGCGAGCTAATCGCCGTTTTCTAAGCTGCCTGTACGGCAGTGAACGTAGTAGCTATTATGATTTTTCGCCAATCAATTTTCTAAGCTGCCTGTACGGCAGTGAACGAATTGACTCTCGCAAAGGGCTGGGAAATACTTTTCTAAGCTGCCTGTACGGCAGTGAACATGGTGTGAATTATCTCTGGCCCGATGACGATTTTCTAAGCTGCCTGTACGGCAGTGAACAAATTTCCACGGCAATAAAGCTGAATTTGCGCTTTCTAAGCTGCCTGTACGGCAGTGAACTGTGGCCCACAGTGCATTCGTGATTTTATTGCTTTCTAAGCTGCCTGTACGGCAGTGAACAATGTCGCTAATGCGTTAGCGGCCAGTGCGTTTCTAAGCTGCCTGTACGGCAGTGAACTCGTTTTTCCCACGATACTGGCTTATCCAGCATTTCTAAGCTGCCTGTACGGCAGTGAACTATTTCTCGCTGTCAGTACTTCGGTTGATTGCTTTCTAAGCTGCCTGTACGGCAGTGAACATAGCCGGGGTGTTGATATGGGCCGCGTGTGTTTTCTAAGCTGCCTGTACGGCAGTGAACGGTACACGCCCCCCGGTTATTTTACGTGCAACTTTCTAAGCTGCCTGTACGGCAGTGAACATCCGATGTTCCGTGTTTAGCGATATCCTTGATTTCTAAGCTGCCTGTACGGCAGTGAACATCATGAGTTATTCGGAGGCATTGGTATCGTTTTTCTAAGCTGCCTGTACGGCAGTGAACTGATCCCCGCGACGAAGCAAAAAGCCTGTATTTTTCTAAGCTGCCTGTACGGCAGTGAACTTAAAATCCAGAGTAACTTTCGAAAGATTGGGTTTCTAAGCTGCCTGTACGGCAGTGAACATAGCGCTCAATCTTGTGCCCTCTCTGACCAATTTCTAAGCTGCCTGTACGGCAGTGAACATGGAATAAATTACATAGCAAATCCCGCATATTTTCTAAGCTGCCTGTACGGCAGTGAACAGGTAGATCTTTGAATTCAGAAATAGTCCAGCTTTCTAAGCTGCCTGTACGGCAGTGAACGGTGCGGGTGCTGCGGTTTATATGCTGATTCATTTCTAAGCTGCCTGTACGGCAGTGAACGTTACGAAGGATAACACGTGCACTGCCGTACATTTCTAAGCTGCCTGTACGGCAGTGAACGATATCGAAGCAAAAGTGCTCTGGTTGCAACTTTCTAAGCTGCCTGTACGGCAGTGAACGCCAGTATGCCGCTAATCGGACTGGTTGCTTCTTTCTAAGCTGCCTGTACGGCAGTGAACGATATCCAGCGTTCCAATGTTTGGGCGGGAATTTTCTAAGCTGCCTGTACGGCAGTGAACAATGACGCGATTCTGTCACGGCCTTTTTTTGTTTTTCTAAGCTGCCTGTACGGCAGTGAACTGTTAGATACTAACTTTAATTTACTGATTATTAAAGAACATAATGACAAAAAGCAGAAAAACCCTTTTTATAAGCATTATATAATATCATATAAAAATCAATAAGTTAAAATCAACCACAAAAAAAGGGTCAAAATAGGGTCAAAATAGGGTCAAAATAGGGTCACATATCTGGTTAATACAACGATACCCAATGTTTCGGTAAACCAACTAAATATCTTAAAACTGAGCGACTTACTCTCTTTCCGATTACATATAGTTATATAAAATAGCGGGTAATTTTTTAATAAAATTAAGAACATTGATCCCTTTTTCATGACCAATTCTATTTTAAGAGAAATGCAAATGATTTCACTACCCATCTATCATGTTGATGCATTTACAGATCGCCAATTTTCTGGCAACCCCGCCGCTGTTGTTATATTAGATAACTGGCTTCCAGATGAAGCGCTATTATCAATTGCTACAGAAGTAAACCTCTCTGAAACTGCTTTTTTAGTCGGTAACCACCTACGTTGGTTTACACCCAAAGTTGAAGTAGATTTGTGTGGGCACGCAACATTAGCAACCGCGTTCGTAATGATTGAACATCTATCCGTTACTGATAACCCCATCGTATTCCAGACTCGTTCCGGCGATATTACCGTTTATCATGACAACGGTACTTATACACTTGATTTACCCAAAGCGACTTACAAAAAAGAGTCATCTCTGCAAGAAAATATCGAAAATGCACTAGGCCAGAAAATATCCGAGCTTCTTGTTTCTGACAATCGCTATATTTGTTTACTCGAAACCGCAGAACAGGTTCTAAATACAAAACCTAATTTTGACAAAATAGCTACTCTGCCTTTACCGGGAGTTGCCATAACAGCACTTGGTGAACAACAAATTGACTTTGTTTCCCGATATTTTGCCCCCACTAAAGGCGTGCCAGAAGATCCAGTAACCGGATCATCACATTGTGTATTAGCCCCATTTTGGAGTAACCGTTTAAATAAACAGAGATTGTATGCACGTCAATTGTCAAAACGCGGTGGAGACATTGTGTGTGAATTACACGGAGATCGAGTACATTTATTAGGAAAAGCCAAATTATTTTCCTACGGGCATATCGTCCTCAATACCTCAATTATTTCCTAAGATAAGAACCTCAACACGCATTATTGATATTAAGGTTATATTGAGAGAAGAAAAAGAGTTCTGCCATTAAAGCAAAACTCTTTTCTTCTGGCTGCCTATGCGGCAGAAAACAGTTGAATATTATCTGTAATCTATTAATTATTAAAGAACAAAAAGGAGAAAAACTCTTTTTATAAGTAGAGTTTAATCTCCTAGATAAATCAATAGGTTATCATTAATCGCTAAAAAAGGGTCAAAACCAAGGTACGGTAGCTGATGCACTTAATCCATAAGCGCTAAAAACACCTGATGCTGGTTCTTCCTCTATTGGCCCTTGTTCAACAAATAACGGAAAGCTTTGCCTTGATGACAAGCTCTTAAGATTCAGAAACGGTAAATTGGTACGTTGCTCTTTGCTAATAGGAATACGCTGCCGGGCTTGTTCTTCCGTTAACCATCCTTTTTTAATCGAACGACGGCGAATCTTATCAACATTGCTTTTTACCTGCACTCGGCTCACACGACGATATCGAGTATCTTGAGGTACCAGCTGGATATCAGTCATTTCAGTGTAGTCCCGGAGCCCTTTTAACCAAGATAACGACTGCAAATCATTCAATGCTTCGTTTGCACCGTGAATCCTCAGCGTGTCCCCCAATGTTTTTCTCGCACCCGGAAAACTGACCCCAATACGCCCGTTACCTACTTGTCCTAACGCCCGATGCAGCTTAGCAAATAATGCCTCCATCAGACTTTGTTGGCTAAATTCAGGATCAGGAAGGACGCGGATTTCAAAGTAATAATCCATTGTGTCCCCTTATTCACCTTTTTCACCAAAAACGCCACCACGAATCAGAATCGCCATAACATAGTGCTGTTGCTCTACTTCTGGCACTTTTCCTTTGATAACCCAGTTATCTAATAAAGTATAAAAATCCATTTTTACTTTAGGTTGACGATAAGCTTTACCGCGACTGGTTACAGAGCCATAGGGTTCAACCGCGATTGGGCCAAGACCCAACTCCGTAGCATCTGGATACCACGTGTCAATAGTTCGGAGTGCATTACCCACTTTTTGCGAATGCAATGCAGCGATCTCATTAACCTGATACAACACTTTGCTTTTTTTACTGTTACTATCGAGAACTAACTCTTGAGAGGGGAAGACTTCCTGACCATGACCTAAACGAACAAAAGCCTCAACGTTGAAGAATGTTGATCTATCGCTTGCCAATCCTTCCTCAATTTCGGCGGCAAGTTCAGCTAAGTTACCGTCTACCTTACCAAATTCACGTAAGCTGAAATCTTCACAATCAAACTCCCACCATTTGCCACTCTTACCACTTACGCGAACCTTAATTTCTTCTGCTCCAACTCGGTTACGCCACAAAAACCGTCCATTAGCCAGATTTTCTGCATAACGTGCAGCGAGCATTTTGAAACCATGTTCAGCGATATAACCGTTGATCACGTTTGCCAGTTCAGCCTGATAATCCTGATCATTACATACTGATGGAGTTGAAAGATTACCTAACACCCGTAATGTAAAACTGACTTTTAGGGTATCAACATCAAAAGGCAATGCAGCAACATCAACACGTTGCAGGTTTGCTTTTTGAATCTCGGCATCCAACTTAGCAGGATCACTAGTTAATGCATTTTTCAAGCGGTTAGAGATCGTCCCCCGGACAGCTTTTTCCTGAATAGCAATGGGTTGCCATTCACCGTCAATTTGTTTCCAATTTCCAGCAAACATAACAGCATCAGAATTAGAAAGTTTACGCTCAAATGCCAATACAGAAGCCGTTTTAATAGTTGATTTAGACATGTAGATATCCTTCTTTAAATTAATCAGTCGATTATTCTTACTTTCTTATTGGGTTTGGATTGACGAGCAACAGTCTGCTGATTACAACACCTGTAGACCCCCTCTTGGTAGTCATAACACCAGAGTAACTGGCGAATATCGTCAATACGATGCGGGCTTTTCCATTCACCTACTCCGTAGATTGCTTCAACAAAACAAAATGGAGTATTAGGATCACGGGTTTTATCTACTTTCCCGCCGGGATATAGCGGCGATATTGCCTGATAACCTGTCATCAGAGGAACTAAATATCCAAAACCGGGTTTAGGAATATATTCCCAATATGCAGGATCACCAATTTCAGGTTGCTTATCATCCTGAACAGGAATAGCTCGCATTTTGATAGTAGAAAAATCAAGCCAGGCATCAAGCATCTCTGCTTGAGGATTATCCTGTTTTAATTCTTCGTAGTGTTTAGCTAGCAATTCAGTGCGATCTAATAAGGCAAAACCCGGCAATAAACGACGCATTAACTTACGGGTTTCCTGCTCTTGTTGTGGAAAAGCAATAACATGGACTTTAGCAATTTCAGTAATAGTACCACCCGCTAGTCTCTGAGTTGGACATATTTCTAGTAAATATTGTTCCAATTCGTTAGCCTCTGCATCACCAGCAATTTCACCAGAACATTCTATTAATAAAGAAACCGTCATATGCATACGACCTTCTTCATTAAAAGAATCGGTATTTGCCTCTTTAGTTAATGGATTACGAGTTAAAGCAAAGACTTTATCCCTAATCGGATCAGACTGATAAGCATGCAGTTGGTGGTTATGGCAAATAACGCCACAATTTTCTAATCTTAAATTATGACTCTGCTGTAACTTACGTGAAAGTGCATGAGTAAAGCCAAGAAAATGAGTAATTGCCGGAAAACCATAGGTTAAACCTGCAATTGCATTTGCGTTTTCTACTTTAATATGGCGCAAAACAATCAAATAACTCATAACGATACCTCTGGCAATTCATCCCCAAATTCACGTAACCGTTTTTTAAATACAGAAGCCCATTCATGACGTTCAGCCAACCCAACTTCTAACCGTTCATGGCGCAATTCGTTGTTCAACCAGAGACCAAAATCGTCGGCAATTTCTTTTTTCCAGTCTCCACTTTCACGTTCAAATTTGAATATTTCATCTTGTTGACAACGATAGGGATCAAGCCAAAGCTGCTGAGAACGTTTTAAACCACAATTCGCACTCCAGCCTTTAAATTCAGCCTGATTCTGTACGCTAGCAACATAATTAAATAAAATATCGATAATTTCATCAACATATGCCTGACGATTCCGTCGGATTTCTTCCGTACTTTTCTGTACCCGAAATAGATATTGTCGCATCAATCTGACAGTACGATAAGATAACCGAACAAACTGACTACGCTGTTCAAAAATGGACCTGTACCGTTCCGGAAGCTTGATATTACTTTGCCAGTCAGGAGCGGAACAAGATAAAAGCCAAGCTCGTCCACCTCGTACGCTATTAAGGTAAGAAATATTTTGCGGCTTAGTTCCACCTATATTCTGTACAGCTGTATTGGGATAAATTGCTCTAGTTTCAGGATGCCAACGTTCTTCTTTCTTTGCCTTATTAATTTCTTTCGATGATTCACCAAAACGGGCTTCAACGATACGCTGATGCATAGCATGAGCCAGAGATGACGAAAATAGTGGACTTAACAAATGATACTCATCACATTTACCATTTACCGGGAAATAAAGTTGCTTTGCTAGTTTATGAGAGGAAAGCGTTTCATCTGACAAAGCTTGACGGAATCCATTCACCCAACGTTCAAGTTGCTGATCATTTTCCACCAATTCAGCTAATGCTGAATAATCTCCGCGATTTAGGCACTCCACTAGTGAATCTCCCTGATATTCAGTTTGTAACAATTTTGCGACATCAAGAGCAGCCGCATTACCAACTGAATCGATTACAGGTTTATATAAAGTCGCCGTAGAAAGATATTTAGTATTTCCAGCTGTATTTGATGATGTTGCAAAAATGCTACTACCTCTAGCATCACTATGAGTAAATTTCAGAGCATGTGTTACCAGACTGATTTGTTTTGCCCGATTTGCAGCATCATCTAACCAATTTCTAATTTCATAGCGCTCTTCCAATTCGTTACGTTGTTTATCTAACTCTTGTTTAACTAGCGTAATATCTTCCACAGAGGTTAGTTTTGCTAGTTTCTTTTCAGCCTCTTTATCAAAAGCCTCTAGCTTTGGTTGTTTACGGCTTTCGATATAATCGATAATGAATCGACTTAACCCATTTTCATTCATAACCTCTTATTTCACCTTATCTTATCAATATTGGTCATCAGAATGCGCTATCTCCCTAAAAACAGAAAGATAGCACCATGTTTATTCCAATCACTCTACTGGTTAGCAGGACTTTGGCTGATAGTGACAGATACCGTGATTACTTTTTGACCTTGAACAATACCTGACTCCTGATGAAAGTCAGTTACTGAAGGCAAATATATAAGTAACATGATAACCATACTCAGCAAATTTCCTGCTTTTCCTTGCTTCCTATTCGGATTTCTTTTCATAGCTGTTTTCCTAAAATGAATAGCTTACAACTACACCTTATACTACACCAGAAAAACAGTCAACCCATGTATCTTTATTCTTTAGTATAAATAAAACATATAGCATTTAATTTTTTAATTGCTTATCGTATAGATACTACTGTGCAAGTAGCTTAGAAACATGTTTCTTTAGTCTTAAGTAGAAACCAACTGCCGTACAGGCAGCGGCGCACTCAACTAGGTGCGCCAAATACCCATAAAAACGGGTGATAACACCGCACTTCTCCATCATCTTTTTTTCCTGAGGCAAATCTCACCAAAACGTTGGCTGATATCTTTTAGTTCCATCTCATGGGTATCAGCCAGATTCTGGTAAATTGTCTCAGTATCAAGTTCAATCCAAACACTTAGTGTCTCGCTAAATTTAGCGCGAAAACATGACTTGGTACATCACCACCGACCAATAAATACTCCAGCCCTGCATTCATCACCCTAGCTAGGATATTTTAATTTATTCTGTCCATTCCCTTTACCAAGATTTTCCCTCTGTATATTTCACAACAAAATACCTAAAGCTCACCATATCCTCACCCAAAATTATCGCTGTGGTAATGAGAAATAGGGTATCAATCAAGTCATGGCATTAAACTTTTTTCTTCTGTCAATTCAAGATGAATATATCCATGAAACATCTCATCATCAATGACATATTCATTAGATAGCTTATCTCTTTAAACGTTCAATTTATTTAAAAAAATCTCCCTCCTTAAATTCTTCTACTTCCGTACGGATAACAGGCAAATACATTTAGTGTTTTCCATCTCTAATCTCAATTCAAAAAAATCAGCCACATCAAATCACTTCTCGCTCAGCTAGGTGGTTCAACGGTACCATACGTTTGTGCAACACACCGAACACTACTAATTGCTGCTCATGCACTACGTAATAAATGACATGGCTGACATAGGGAAAACTCAAAATATCCGGTCCAATATCAGACTTAGACTTGCCTAGGAAAGGAGTATCGGCAAGCAGGCGAATGGTTTTTCGTAGTTCCAACAGATATTTTTTTGATTGAGCTGTTCCCCATTGTTTCATGGTAAATCGGCGGATTTCGATCAGATCTCTTTGGGCATCCGGTGTTAAACGATAGAGGATCGGCATTAGTCGTATTTACCTGCCTCTAGTTCATCAAAAAATGATTCACCATCAACTAGGTTACCTTCTTCAATATCAGCTTTGGCTTGGATTGCTCTGGATTTCAAAAGCTGAATCTTAAGCGCTTCAATGTTTTCATATTCATCCATTGATAGAACAACAGCAACCGGCTTGCCATTCTTGTTAATCTGGATTGGAGCACGCTGCGCTTTTAACAACATATCACCAAAGTGAGTTTTAGCTTCATTGGCAGAAAGTGCATACATGTTTGTAACCTCGCAAATATCGTTCGATTAGTTTAGTGTAATCGAATCGAACGATAATCACCACGATCATTACCTAAAAACACCGCATATTATTCAGCTAACTTCTCTAAACACCCCTAAAAATGGGTGGTAGCGCCATGCTTCTCCACCATCCTTTTTCTTATCTTTTTTCCTGAGGCAAATCTCACCAAAATGTTGGCTTACGTTTTTTAACTCCATTTCATAAGTATCAGCCAAATACTGGTAAATTGTCTCAGTATCAAGTTCAATCCAAGCACTCACACCTGGTGCGAACTCTAATTCTGGCACATAGTCAAACGCCCCGCTTTCTTTTATCCCTGCCTGGCCACTATCCAGAGCCATAAACTTCGGTTTTTCACCTTCTTCTTCAAGCCACAAATAATATAATTCGTCAGGTTCTGACTGACGAAACGGTTTATGACGTTGGAGTTCCGCACACCACGAAGCCTGTTCACGCCACCAAAGAGCTGAGCAATAACCGTGTTCATTATCAGAGCCTCCTTGAAGCTCTTCCCATAAACGTTGATGTTCAAGATCAACCAAATTCTCAAAAGGTGAACTATCTCCAGCATTATCGCGTTCTTTTATTCTTGGCAATGCACTAATTAGTTCATATTGATAAGGCTCCAGTAATTCATGTAAATCATGGCTGGTAAGACGATAACTTGTTGATTCAAACCCTGGGCGACAATAAGCCGGATGCTCTAAATTAGTCGATTTAAGTGCCTTATAGTTTTTTGCCAGAATATGCAAATTTGGCACCTGTGGCTCTTTTTGCCGATGGCGTTGAATACGACCGGCAAGTTGTATCAGAGAGCGCATTGAACTGGGTTCAGCAATGGACCAGTCATAATCATGATCCCTCCCTACTTCTGCTACAGAGGTTGCTATTACCACAAAAATATGATGCTTCTCTGGCATCTTCTCCAATGCCTTACAAATTTCTGCCACCTGCCACAACGCTTCTTCATCATAACGTGTCAACGTTGAATCCAGCCGATGTTCAAGATGAGAACGTATCGCCATAGGGTGCTGACTGTGATAGACACAATAATGAATGCGCACATTTTCAGGAGATGGTATCTGCAATAACCGCTGTGCAACAGCAACCAGTGGATTAATATTTGCCATACGGATTAAACCAATAGAGACAGTTTTACCCGATGAGTGGGTTTGATGATGCTCCTCATGCAACTTCAATATAGAGTGATGCATCACTTCGGCGATAGTATTAATAACATTATCAACTTTACGACTTTCAGAAATAATCGGTACAAGTTCAGCTTTACGCAATGGCACTATTTTTTTAAGCCTGCCAATACGCTTATTAACGAAAATATTATGCTGTTCCTGAAACTGATATGCATTGACCACATCCTGTTGAGTTGTTTCATATTCATCAAACCAAGCGCAACAGATATTAACCGGAGCACCCGGCTGACCACATGCTAACTGGTAATCTTGGCGTCCAGCCCGATAAGCGTTGAACAACACTTGAATCAACGCAGGCGGTAATGTGGCTGATGAAAGCAATACCCGCGAACCTAATAACCCTGCCCAGTTCACTAACCTACATAAAGCCGACAAATCGTTAATATCAAAATCATCGGGTTCATCTAACACTAAATCAGAAGTGAGCAATCTCAACATAGGTGCAATTTGCTTTCCACCACGAATTCCTTCAGTAGCTGGAATTAAATGATCGATGGTCGCTACTAGCACAGGTGCGCTAAGCAGCTTATTAAGTTTATTATCTTTATTTTTATTTTTATCTTTACGTAGCCAATGACTCAGACGCCCATCATCCAAGCTGCCGTCATAACTAACATATTGATGCTCTGCAAATAACGCTTCTGCGGACATACTACCTACATCAGGCTCAAGTTCCTTTTGACGAAGTTGGTGTAACTCTTTCACTGCCTGCGAACCAATCAGTACCGCCAAGTCATCTTCTTCTAAATGCAATTTCTTACGTAATGCATCACCGGTTTGTAGCGTTAACGTCCTTAGCCCCAAAGCGATAGAAAAACGGCATCCTTGTTTTTCATCAGCTAATCCATACATGATGCGTGCATTAGCAAAAGTTTTACCGCAACCTGTAGAAGCCATATTAATGCCAAAAAAGCCTTGCTCCACTGAACGCTCACGCAAAGCACATGCGACATCGAACGCTTGATCCTGCCAGCGATATTTTTCATCTTTGCTGCGTTGTTTAAATCCTTTATGCCGGGTAATCGCAGGTAGCGTTTTACGGATATGTGGCAAGCTTCTCCCTAGTAATAAAGCATTCTGCCCAACGCCAATATTGTGTTCATCTAACCGCTGTTTGCACTTGCCGGTGGTTCTATCAGTATTAGCAAATACATCATAGTTGATATCCTGCCAACCCAAAGTTGCAGGCAATGATGAATAATGATGATCGGACAGCATTAAAACCAACCGAGACATATGGCTAGTAAAACGCTGGTTCAGATCACCATATTGCAACAACGACGTTGATTGCAGCGCTCTTCGCGCAAATTTTTGGGCTTTCTGACGCCAAGTCTGGCTACGGATAGGTGTACCATTTGGGAATGTCCAGACATCACGCTTATCCTGATCACTCCAGCCCTCCTTATCCATGTTGATTGAGTTCCACGATGGTTCTAAGTATTTAGTCAACCAATTATCAATGTATTCCAATTGCGGCTCGTTTGAATAATTACTGTCATAAGCAGGATAAACAGGAAGACGATGATGAGAGAGGATTAGCCAAGCGACAGTAGTTGCCAATGGAGGTAAGTTAGCAAAAGGTTTTTCATCAGAATCAATACCGTCCTTAACCAAACGGGAAAGTACCTTATCCTCATCACCAGGCTCAATTTGACTCAACGAAGTCAGCCACTCCTTATCATTTTGCGTATCAACAAATGCCCGAAACAGCCGCAAAGATATCCACTCATGTCGGTACGGTTGGAATCGCCCTTTACCCTGTAAACCTTGCTGGAATAGCACATTAGCTTTGCCAAAATCATGGAATAGTCCGGCAATCGCTGCCAGCAAACTAATAGCTTCGACACTGTGCCAATGATTCTCATCCTGACTTTTTAGTACATCACGCTGTGTTGTATTCGTGGGTACAACTCCTCGCGAGTTAAAGCGTCGCAAATTCCCGACAATCCATAACAACTCAGTTTGGCCGCCACTTTTTATCCAATGGCAAGCAACCGCCGTATTACGACGTGCCGTTTTACGCAATAGCTTACGCAAAGTATTTAAACCTTCCAGTGTGATAGCCGTTTGCCAAGTTCTATCACCTTTACGTTCAGCGAATTGATCCAAAATTCGGCGGGTTTCTGTTAGCGCGCGTTTGTTGCACTGAGATACTAGGAGAATATTCATCGTGCCACCTGACTCAGTTGTTGAGCAGTTGCTTGCAAGGCATCAATCATGGTGTCCAATGCCTCAGCTTTTTGAAATCCACTAATGCAGCGTTGGCGAAATTCCTGTTCATCTTCTCCAGCCATTGCCGCAATAAATGCGTGTGGCAATACCAATGCATCTTTAATTAGATCCGCAACATCGAAGACCAGACCCCCTCGACGGGTTTTACCATGTAACACCGCCAGACCATGTGGTAAACCAATGACCCAAGTTGCAACAGCCGCCAATCCGTAAGCCAGATAATTACCGTGATCAAGAAAACGGTTTGCCAAATCGACACCACCGCCGCGTTTTGCCCGGACAAAATCGCCGTAACTTACTGCATTGGCCGCTAGTTTGTATAATGCTTTAGTCATCACAGCTTCTTGTGCCATTAATTCTTTATTATCGCGACAATTTGCAAGATTCTGCTCATAACGTGTAAGTAACGACAATAAACTCTCACGATTAAACATAAAAGAGTTGTCTCGAAGCATTCGACTACTTAGCCAATGTTCACGGATTTGTGCAATGCGAACTTTTTGAAAAGCAATCGCTGCCGCTAATCGTTTTTCATCATCGAACCAGAAACTCACCCAATCTTGTAAATACTCTGTAGGACGATATTCGCTTTGTGGTGTCAACCAAGACACATCAATCTCAACCTCATTAGCCGCAAATAGCGGTGTACCTCCACCACCACAAAAACCGATTAAAACACCCGCCTTAGCGAATTCACGCATTGCTGCCTGAGTAATAGAAGTCCCCGTTCCCAACATAATAACAGTGGTATTTGCAATTGGGATATTCCAATACAGTGATTGCTTTCCTTCATCAGTGACATATTCAACACGGCCACCATTAACTAATACTCGACAATATTGCAGGTAATAAATATTCGAGCGTTTGGAATGCAAAATAGTTTTAAGGTCACTCGGAGAAAAGTTGTTATCCATAATTTAAGAATTACCTAAATAATTAATTTCATTTATGGTAAATATTATGCATAAATTTTACACAAGTAAAATATCACAGATGTAAATCAAAAGAATTTACAATTCTTTACCAACTCATAGCATAGTGCCTGCCCTAAACAGGAATAATTATACTCTAAGCTATCTGTGTGGCAGCACACTTGATAGTTTAGGAGAATAAGGGAAACTTTCTATTTTTAAACTGCCTGTACGGCAGTTCACCGGGGATGGGATGATAGCCGGGGTGTCGATCCTTTCTAAGCTGCCTGTACGGCAGTTCACTTGGTTCATTAAATGGGATGAATATACCAAACTTTCTAAGCTGCCTGTACGGCAGTTCACAGGAGTAGATCCTGGTCGCGTGTGCGGTTCGTTTTCTAAGCTGCCTGTACGGCAGTTCACAACTTCAGTGACGTATATTAAAATTTTCCGTGTTTCTAAGCTGCCTGTACGGCAGTTCACCCGACAGTAAGCCGATGCAGTAAAATCATTCATTTCTAAGCTGCCTGTACGGCAGTTCACTTACGCGTCCGTCACAATATCGGCACTCTGTTTTTCTAAGCTGCCTGTACGGCAGTTCACAAAAACCGCGTAGTGCGGCTGTATTGATTACTTTTCTAAGCTGCCTGTACGGCAGTTCACAAGGGCAGATCCCGTTACCCGGCCATATTATCTTTCTAAGCTGCCTGTACGGCAGTTCACCAGAAAGAGCGGGAGCCTCAACCACCATTTCCTTTCTAAGCTGCCTGTACGGCAGTTCACGCACATCAGATAAAGCTCGATGAGTCTCACCATTTCTAAGCTGCCTGTACGGCAGTTCACCGGGCGCTAAGGTCGCCATGTCGTTCCGACATTTTCTAAGCTGCCTGTACGGCAGTTCACCAGAACTGCAATATGCCATTGCTGATGTGCCTTTTCTAAGCTGCCTGTACGGCAGTTCACTTTATTTCTGAAATTCCAGATTATCTTGTGAATTTCTAAGCTGCCTGTACGGCAGTTCACCACTTTATTAAAACCCTCAACACTCACGGAATTTTCTAAGCTGCCTGTACGGCAGTTCACATAAAAACGCATCACAGAATCTCTGGGGAATATTTCTAAGCTGCCTGTACGGCAGTTCACAAAACTACTATGTACATCTGCGAACAGTACAATTTCTAAGCTGCCTGTACGGCAGTTCATGTTGTGTGTTCTTGGGACTCTGAGTGCCTAATTTTCTAAGCTGCCTGTACGGCAGTTCACCCACGTTTGAGCCAGAAATCATTATTGAAGCGGTTTCTAAGCTGCCTGTACGGCAGTTCACACTGTTACATATTAACTTTAACCTGATGATTTTTAAATAGCATAGCTGTTAAAAAGTGAAAAACCCTTTTTATAAGAGATAATTAATTTTACTATAAAATCAACCAGTTATAATTCCCCTCAAAAAAAGGGTAAAAATAGGGTTTAACAAAAACACCATCACACACTTAAATCACCCGTTCTAATGTCTATGCAGTAAGTGAAAGCATTGATCGCAAAACGTTCAGCCATGATAGAGCTATCAAATAAGATAAACTTTACTCTCACTCTATTTAGAATATGCTGACCTAATATTTTTAAGTGCATTTACCAACGTGTGTTATTGAACACCTTTAACTGAATACATCATATTTCACTCTCTTCTTGTATAATTACTATATAAAAATAGAATTAAATGACTCTGGATTAAAGTAATAAATGTAATATTATTGCCCTACAAATAAAACTCGAATCCCTTTAAATAATTCATTACGCTTTTTACTATCCCACATTTTTCATATTAAATTATCCAATCTTTTCATGACCAAATTTATCTCCTGATTATAAATATCATTTAATATATCCATCTTAATTCCCTATCCCAATTAGAGCTATTCTATTTGCCATTCTTTTCTATAAAGAAGAGCGAATCCAAGCAATACTCCAACAAAAGCGATAGCTTTTGAATGCACTTGAGTACAGAGTAGTGGATGAACGAAACGAATCACTCCTTACGTACTACGTGTACGTTCCGGGTTCTCTTCGCTGTTCATTTATAAGAATAACGTGCAACAATTACTCCAATTAGGATAAGATTTTAGCTGATATTGGATTTAACCACTTTACCACAACATAATGAGAATTTACTGAATGTTAATTATATTGCAGAAATTCTGCTTACCACCTTTATGTTTACCTTATTCCTTTTACATCACTGATAAAATTCAATATTTAACTGTTTGATATAAGTGTTAAGTTAAATCTCATCGATAAATTACCTGCTATGTAGGTAGTTAAGTAACCGTAACAATAAGGAAACAATAAAATGGCAATAATATATATAAACCCTAATCAGACCTTTGAAATTTATAATAAAGGCAATGTAGTAATCCCTTTCATACACAATGATGCAATTATAAAAAACAATGGTCCAGCACCAGTTAGGCTTGTAAATTACTGGGCACCTCCATCTGGGAATTATAATCAATATATTTCTATAGATATCCCGCCCGGAGAAACAAGAACGCTTCCAGCACCTCCTAACCTTATTTACTATTATAAAGTTGAAGCTATCAATCTCAGCAATAACGAACCCGCAGAAATTGAATTTATTGTGTTAACATCTGATCCTGATTGGGATTAATAAGCAAGACCTTCATTTCCTGCCCTAAACAAGGCATTAAAAGGTGAGGAATTCGGTTTTATCATATCGGCAATTGTTATCCAATGTATTAGAACGGAAAAATTTATAAGGCTTTTTACAGAGACTATAAAACTCTTAAAGATATTAGGAATAGATGTTCTAAAGAAGCGTCTTTAACTGAAGAATCGGAAATTGTTAAAAGAGATTCAGTTAAGAAATACCTTAAAGAAGATACAAACACAGATGACAATTTTAAGTGTGTATATAATTTCTATTCAAAAGAGATAGATATAGAAATATGCACTCAAAAAGCAGATACAGAAGCTACGGAAACAACTAGGCAGCTTCAATTCAGAATTGAAGCTGCTAAGGAAATAGTTCAAAAAAATATCCGAAAAAGGAACAGAACTAACGGATATCAATATAACTATACCTAATAGATTTCGNNTGTGACTGGGGTGAGTGAAAACAGCCAACAAAGCAGCAGCTTGAAAGATGAAGGGTATAGATTCTATTACGCATCAGCAAGGATAGCTGCATTGGCTTATGCCAGCATCGTAGATGTATAACCATGCCTGCCAGTTCATCATCTCGCCAATGTGTATAGGAAAAACGATACACAAATTCCTATCGATTTTAGGAGACGTCAGGGGTCTTTAGGACACTTATTTTTTCAATCTCTTTGATTTTATTGATAAAAGTAGACTTTAAGAAGTGTTAATAGAAGTGTAATTGGCGGAGGAGGAGAGATTCGAACTCTCGGATGGTTTCCCATCGGCGGTTTTCAAGACCGCTGCCTTAAGCCGCTCGGCCACCCCTCCGCAATGGGGTGCACTATAAACAGCACTAGGACAGATGTAAAGCCCCCTATTGTTCGATTGCCGTAAATTTACTCTTTCTCACTGTTATTGGCTTATTTTCTCCGCATATATACAGACCATCCTTGGGTATGGAAGTGATTTTTGCTAAATTACGGCTACTTTTCTTTGATGGTTATTAATGATTATGCTGGTATTCGAAGGTCAAAAAATCGAAACCGATGCGCAAGGTTATCTGAAAAACAGTAGTGACTGGCAGGAAGCAATAGCTTTACTCCTAGCCGAACAGGAAGAAATCACTTTGACTGAACAACATTGGGAAGTCATCCGTTTTATCCGAGAATTTTATAAGGAGTTTAATACATCCCCGGCTATCCGTATGTTAGTAAAAGCAATCGCACAAAAGTATGGCGAAGAAAAAGGCAACAGCCGCTACCTTTACCGTCTGTTTCCCAAAGGGCCGGCAAAGCAGGCAACTAAGATTGCCGGTCTGCCAAAACCGGTAAAATGTATCTAATCAATAAACTAGCTCAGTGGCGGACATTAAAATCTACAGCATCCTCCACTGCGCAGGATTGAGATGAAAAGTTATCTATTCGAGCTCCCAGTGGACCACCCTGTTCTAACCAATGGGTTAATTTATTTAGTTGTTCACTATCACCATAAGCTACGATTTTAACACTACCGTCATGCAAATTACAGACATAACCTGTCAGCTTATTAAGTTTCGCCCAACGAAAAGTTTGATAACGAAATCCAACTCCCTGAACCCGGCCATAAACATAAATTGTTACCCCATATTTAATCATAATTACCCCTAATCAACCAGTCACCTTGCGGTATCGCTCACATATATAGTTAAGCACGCGACTCTTGGTTGTGTTTTATATTTACTACAGCTAACCTGAAATACATGAAGTCACGTTTGCAATTTAAAGCAAAAAATGACTTCAACTACCGGGTACGGCTCTTGTAATTCACCTTACTGCCCTTATATCAATGTCAAGACAAGACTTCTTTGGAGGTGACTATGATTATCGCCAGCAAATTCGGTATCGGCCAACAAGTACGTCACAAACTTCTGGGTTATTTGGGAGTCATCGTGGATATTGATGTGGAATACTCTCTGGAACAACCCCAAAAGGATGACATTGCATCCAATGCTACCCTGCGTTCCGCTCCCTGGTATCACGTTGTGATGGAAGATGACAACGGTCAACCTGTACATACTTATCTGGCTGAAGCACAATTAGCCTATGAAACATCCGATGAACATCCAGAGCAACCTTCTCTAGATGAGCTGGCAGAATCCATCCGCCATCAACTATTGGCCCCAAGACTACGCAATTAACCACCATTTATACCTAAACAACCTAAGGCAGTGCACCAGAAGGATAGCAGTGAGACTGGAAAACTGATTTTCTAAGCTGCCTGTACGGCAGTGCACAAATGGCTATCCGTGCTATTAACAAACGCATTTTTCTAAGCTGCCTGTACGGCAGTGCACGCTAGGTAAAACTCAGGGAGCGATCGGTCATTTTTCTAAGCTGCCTGTACGGCAGTGCACGATGAAAGAAAAGAGAGAAGTTATAGAGTTGTTTTCTAAGCTGCCTGTACGGCAGTGCACTTATTGTTGTCAGTGATTTTATTGTCCGTATATTTCTAAGCTGCCTGTACGGCAGTGCACATCGTGAATCGCCCGACTTGCAAAGCCCATACTTTCTAAGCTGCCTGTACGGCAGTGCACATGTGGATTGCCGAGTGTGATGAGTTAGGGTTTTTCTAAGCTGCCTGTACGGCAGTGCACGTAATAGATATCACAAAGGACAATATCATGCATTTCTAAGCTGCCTGTACGGCAGTGCACCTGGTTTTCTACATTTAATAATGCTTTTAATATTTCTAAGCTGCCTGTACGGCAGTGCACTGTTCTTGGGTTATTCTTTCGGCATGAATCATTTTCTAAGCTGCCTGTACGGCAGTGCACCTTTTTTACTTGATGCTTGCGCCTTGGTTTTTTTTCTAAGCTGCCTGTACGGCAGTGCACAACCCATCTGCTCAACGATACCGCCACGGAAGTTTCTAAGCTGCCTGTACGGCAGTGCACGGCGTGATATATCATCTTGGGTTGCTGGTGAATTTCTAAGCTGCCTGTACGGCAGTGCACCAATACGGCCCTTGTCTCTGCTGGATGTTGAATTTCTAAGCTGCCTGTACGGCAGTGCACTCATTATCCCAATTAACACTACATTATTTATTTTTCTAAGCTGCCTGTACGGCAGTGCACTTTAATGATTCCAACTCAGGCGTAATGGAGGATTTCTAAGCTGCCTGTACGGCAGTGCACCAGGTTTGTTCTAAAGGATGTTGTATAATTGTTTTCTAAGCTGCCTGTACGGCAGTGCACTCTGACTGCGTACCTTTGCCCGGCGCGGATATTTTCTAAGCTGCCTGTACGGCAGTGCACTTCCAATCTGGGGCTGGCTGCATCATCCAAGCTTTCTAAGCTGCCTGTACGGCAGTGCACACTATATACCGTGTCATACGGCACATAAAATCTTTCTAAGCTGCCTGTACGGCAGTGCACACCGCAGTTTGAATGATAACTAATGCATTGCATTTCTACGCTGCCTGTACGGCAGTGCACGGGATGACCTGGCCATGCCAATTGATCAGGATTTTCTAAGCTGCCTGTACGGCAGTGCACACTACTCCGTTCTTGGCAGTGAATTGCATCAATTTCTAAGCTGCCTGTACGGCAGTGCACGATTGGACAGTATATCGCAAATGACTATTGAATTTCTAAGCTGCCTGTACGGCAGTGCACTCAGGGTTGTTTTAAGAGCCACGCAAAATAGCTTTTCTAAGCTGCCTGTACGGCAGTGCACACTATGCCTCATTACCCGAATCTAAAGGTAACTTTCTAAGCTGCCTGTACGGCAGTGCACTAAAACTCATCGAATTCATTTCCATTATCATCTTTCTAAGCTGCCTGTACGGCAGTGCACACTCTCCTGAATAGTGCTTTTTGCCCGTAACATTTCTAAGCTGCCTGTACGGCAGTGCACAACAGATTGCAGCTTTTCTGTCCGTGCTAGATTTTCTAAGCTGCCTGTACGGCAGTGCACATGTTTTTTCACCAGGCTGAAATACAGATACCTTTCTAAGCTGCCTGTACGGCAGTGCACGTAATAGTCAGGGTTTCTAATTTGTCCAATTCTTTCTAAGCTGCCTGTACGGCAGTGCACTGCGTATTAACAGCACATCTGATGCAAGTGTCTTTCTAAGCTGCCTGTACGGCAGTGCACCAATGGCAACAAAAGTTAGCAACGACGGAGCATTTCTAAGCTGCCTGTACGGCAGTGCACCCGGGATCATGCTTGTTGCATAGTAGTCGTATTTTCTAAGCTGCCTGTACGGCAGTGCACTTGGTACTTTAACCATTATTGCTACCCCGATCTTTCTAAGCTGCCTGTACGGCAGTGCACAAGTTACATATTAACTTTAAGTTGCTGACTGTCAAAGAATATAGTGATAAAAAATGAAAAAACCCTTTTTTCAGGAGATATTTTATTTTTATTTTAAATCAATATGTTATTTTTTGATGATAAAAAAGGGTCAAAACTGAGGTACAGCAAAAGCACCATATCTTATAGCAATAAAAATGTAGATTCCGGCAAAATTTAGCCGCTATAAGAACAACTAAATTTTCCTTAAAATATTGTAATAACTGTAAAAATAGATTTTATAAGAAGTCTAGAAAAGTACACTCAACTAAATGTCCAACTCAAACATTATTTGAACACTTGGAACCCGGGCACCGTTTCTCACCCAATGCCTTAAGTTTGTATTAGATACTGGTGCCAAGATCCCTTCATCCACTGATTAAAAACCAAATAATTACAAGCTGGAAAATATTATTTTTCGAGCCCCAATCTTGGAATTTCAATTTTTGGGCAGCGATCCATAACAACATCCAGACCTGATCCCTCTGCCAACACTTTTGCTTGCTCATTAATAACACCAAGTTGCAACCAGAGCACTTTTGCTTCGATATCTATAGCTTCTTGCGCAATGTCATATGCAGCTTCAGCATTACGGAATACATCAACCATATCAACAGTCTGTGGAATATCTGCCAGTTGTGCATACACTCGTTGCCCAAGCAGTGTTTGCCCGGCAAGCTTCGGGCTGACAGGAATCACCTGATAGCCTTGTTCCAATAAATAAGCCATAACTTTATAACTTGGACGAGCCGTTTTTTCACTCGCACCTACCAGAGCGATAGTTTTTACTCGTTTTAGTATGTCTGCAATTTTCTGGTCACTCATTTACTCCTCCTTAAAATTCGATATTTTTACTTTGTTTATTTATATCAATGTATATGATAAACATTGTTATCAATTGAGCTCACTACGATCAAAAACACAATAACGATTACCAAAGGTATTCTCATGGAATTGACAACCCGCACAATGGCAACCGCTAAAAATATAGCGCTTATTGCACATGACCACTGTAAAACTTCGCTATTAACCTGGTCCAAAAAACATAAGAATTTACTCAAGAAACATCATTTATACGCTACCGGCACAACCGGTAATCTGATTCAGAATGAAACCGGATTACCCGTTACCAATATGCTTAGTGGCCCAATGGGGGGAGATCAACAAATTGGTTCTCTAATCTCAGAAGGGAAAATTGATGTGTTGATATTTTTCTGGGACCCACTTAATTCCGTGCCTCATGATCCTGATGTAAAAGCACTGCTACGCCTTGCTACAGTATGGAATATCCCCGTTGCAACCAATCTGACATCTGCGGATTTTATTGTTGGTTCTCCTCTGTTTTCTGAATCAGTAGATATTCAAGTGCCTGATTATCAACACTATTTGAATGAACGTCTGAAATAAGTCTTTATAATACATATACCTGTAACTACATACTTTCTCCAAGTCAGATACTTAGAAAAAACAGAGTGGGATTTCCAGGAAAGGTATCCCATGATAGCACTGAATATTTCAGTCAACGCAAAACTTTAAGGTTTACGTTGAACAGGCACACTTAACTGCTCTAACTGATGTACAAACACCGACGGATTCTTCTTGTCTTGCATCAACCACACCTGCTTCTTCGCCCGTGTTAATGCTACATACAAAAGGCGACGCTCCTCTGCATCCGAAAAATCCTCCGGCGGTGGCAGTAAAACCTGTTCCATCACAGATTCCCTTGCTGGTGCAGGAAAACCATCTTGCCCCTGATGCAAACCAAGAATAATCACATAATCCGCTTGCTGCCCTTTGGAAGCATGGACAGTCATAAACTCTATTTTCAATTTAGGCCAACGAGTTGCTGCTTTTTTCAGTAATTCAGGTTTTAAATAGTGATAACGCGCCAGCAATAAAATCGTTTCCTGCTCAGTGACATAGCCACTCATTTTATTCAACAAAGGTTCAAGCTGGTCTTCTGGCAGGATAACAATTGATTTTTTATTACCTTTAGTCAAACCATTTAGTGGCTTCCTTAACTGATTTGGGTTTTGTTGCACAAACGCGTTAGCAATCTTACCAATCCTATCATTAAACCGATAAGAGATATCCAGTACACATTCAGCACCTTTGCCAAAATAATTAGCAAATGCGGTAGTCAACATCAGCTCAGCGCCACTAAAACGATAAATTGCCTGCCAATCATCCCCTACGGCAAACAGACAGCTTTGGCTATTTTGGGTTCGCAATGTAGTGAGCAATTTGGCCTCTAATGGTGAAATATCCTGAAACTCATCGACCAAAATATGCTTCCACGGGCTGATAAACCGCCCTTTATCCAGAATATTCACTGCCTGATGGATTAACCCTGAGTAATCAACAGCACCTTCTGTTTTCAATTCAGATTTCCACGCTTTTAATAAAGGCCCAATCAAGCGAATACATTTTTGAAATCGATCTAGATACTCTTCCTGAACTTGCTCTATCATTGCTTTCTGACTACCACCATGCATACGCATCAACCCCAACCAACGCTCAAGCCGATCTGACAAATGGTTAGCAAGCTGCTCATCGTGCCAAAATTCACCTTCCGGCACTTCCCATCTCAACTCTTCTGTCAGCCATTCCCGCCAACCTTTGGCCTGCGCTTTTTTCCCGCTGCATTGTTGTTGCCAGTGTTTAATCAGAAAATCTTTTCTTTTTTGTCCATCCGTTTCCAACACACTGATTTTTGGCGCTTTATTGCTCCCTTTCTGAATGATACGCAACGCCAAAGTATGAAATGTTTTTACTTTAATATCATTCACACCAAGACGAGTCTGAATCCTCTCATTCATCTCATTTACGGCTTGATGACTAAAAGCTAACAGTAATATCTGTTCGGAAATCACCTGTTGGTGAAGTAATAACCAACCAGCTCTTGCTACTAGCACCGATGTTTTTCCACTACCCGCGCCAGCAAGAACCAGAACTGAATTTTCACCATTAATAACAGCCAGACGCTGAGAAAGGTTTAAAGGAGATGTTTCTACCCGCTGAAAAAAGTCACGATGTTGCTCCAACATACGTTCTGTCCATTGCAGATTGATTTTCTCAGCACACTTTTCGCCATTCTCAAGCCAACGCAAACAAATTTGATACCCATCCCGGCAATGATCAAATTGTTCCAGACGTTGTAATGGCAATGGTAAAGCCTGAAATGTTGCTTGAATCTGTTGTTGTAATTGGAACAAATCAGCTTTTTTCAACCAGCGATTCTGTTGTCCAATTCTGTTGATTTCACTAACCTGAGCTGTCAGTACATTAGCACTAATATCACTCATTTCCTGGCTCCATTTCTGCCATTCACCAAGCAGATAATGGTAAAAATGCTGAGTTTGCTGCCATTCAGTACCGTGAAGGCGAACCGCTTGTCCATCGGATAGTTCAAACTCTAGCTCACCCCAGATGATACCCCGTTTGCACTGAATATTAATTAACTGGTTAAATGGGATCAGGTATTGATGCTTTTCACCACTGACTTCAATACCCGCATTCAGCAAACGCACCCGATTATAAGGATGCTGAGCAAGACGTTGACCAATTTGTGTTGCTTTAAGTTCCATTATCGAGCGCCATACCTAAAAAATAGTTGAATTATGTCTTATAAGAGTTTTTTATCACTAATAAACCTTTTATCATAATAGTTATTTATGACCGTTATTATTACCTCAGAGGTATTTTGTGCTAACTGTTTTCTCCGGTCTGCGCCGTTTTCTTTATAACAGTCATTTTCTCTATTATAACCGTATCCTAATAGCCTTGGCTGGAACAACACTAGTGCCTTGGTTTCTGGATAAAGAGCCTAAAATAACTATCTCATTGACTTTGGGCGTTGTTGCCGCAGCACTCGCTGATCTTGATGATCGTCTGACTGGTCGTCTACGTAATCTAGTGATCACGCTGATTTCTTTCTTTATCGCTTCAACCTCTATTGAATTACTGTTCCCTTATCCCTGGTTTTTTACTATTGGACTAGCGTTATCCACTTGCAGTTTTATCTTACTGGGAGCCCTCGGACAACGTTATGCCACGATTGCATTTGGTGCGTTGCTGATCGCAATTTATACTATGCTTGGCTCGTCTATTTTCCCACTATGGTATCAACAACCCCTATTACTGCTGACAGGTGCAATCTGGTATAACCTGCTAACCCTAACGGGCCATTTACTGTTCCCTATTCGCCCATTACAAGACAATCTAGCACGTTGTTACCAACAACTCGCAGTTTACCTTGATGCTAAAGCTAACCTGTTTGATCCCGATATAATAGAAGAAGGATACCAGCAATCCGTCGTTAATGTGGCAATGGCAAACAGTGTCTTAGTTAACACGCTAAATCAAGCCAAAACCTCCCTACTGACCCGTCTGAAAGGCGATAGCAGCCAACGTGGAATCCACCACACTCTGCATTATTACTTTGTTGCACAAGATATTCACGAACGGGCAAGTTCATCTCATGTGCAATATCAGAGCCTACTACATACTTTCCGTTACAACGATATTCTGTTCCGCTTTCAACGTCTTCTCTCTATGCAAGCCCGTGTATGTGAACAGATTGCTCAATCGATACTTTGGCACAAACCATACCAGCACAATCCGCGTATCGAACGTGCATTTAACTATTTGGAAAGTTCCCTACAACAACTCAGTAAACAACAGAAACATAACCTCAAGATTTCCGCCTTATGTCATTTGCTAAAAAACCTGCGCGCAATTGATGCACAATTAGCAAGCATGAGTTCTGGACAATACCATCTTTCCAAAGACAGAAGAGATGAAACTCAACTATCCAACGAAACTTTGACGGGCTGGCGTGATATCTGTCTAAGACTCAACCGTCACCTAACCCCACAATCAGCCCTGTTCCGCCATGCAATCCGTATGTCTGTTCTGCTATGTAGTGGCTACACCATGATCCAGTTGTTGGACTTACAACATGGATATTGGATTTTACTAACCAGTCTATTCGTTTGCCAACCCAACTACAGCGCTACTCGCCGCCGTTTGACACTGAGAATAATAGGAACCCTTGCCGGCGTCTTGATAGGCTTGCCAATCCTTTACTTTGTGCCATCTATTGAGGGGCAACTGGTGTTAATTGTCATTTCTGGTGTATTGTTCTTCGTCTTCCGTAACACCCAATATGCACATGCAACCCTGTTTATCACATTACTGGTATTATTATGCTTCAATTTGTTAGGTGAAGGCTTTGAAGTCGCATTACCAAGAATCATTGATACATTAATTGGTTGTGGTAGCGCCTGGTTAGCCGTAAATTTCATTTGGCCAGACTGGAGATTCCGCCAGTTATCACAAGTGATAAACCGGACGATGAACACCAACTGTCGCTACCTGGATGCTATTTTAGTTCAATATTATCAGGGAAAAGATAATGGATTGACCTATCGAATTGCCCGCCGTGATGCCCATAATAGTGATGCAGAACTGGTATCCGTTATTTCAAACATGTCTGCCGAGCCGAAAAGTGACCAGACTTCTCAAGAAAAAGCATTCCGGCTATTGTGCCTAAATCACACCATGCTAAGTTACATCTCTGCGCTGGGAGCACATCGAGATAAATTGGATAATAAAGCTATTCTGGATATTCTTAATGATGCTGTTTGTTATGTCGATACAGCATTAAAATCGATATTAATAGACGATGATAGAATTAAGCAAATACCTGTCAACATAGTGAAAAGAATTGAGCAAGCTCCGACAGAAAGAAATAGTAAAGAACAACTGGTATTGCAACAAATCAGTTTATTAATAGAATTGCTACCTGAAATCGTCAATATCATTAAACAAATTAATCAATTATAACCAGATTGACATACTGGGGCAGTTAACTGCCCCTTCCTTTAGCTGTTCACGATAAAGATCTAATAAGCCAATTCCTTGTGCCAGAGTAATAAATCATTACGGATCTGTACCGGTAAAACGGCTGAATGGCACCCTTCAATTGCACCAGCCAAAGCAAGTAATAAACTAACATTAGAATTTCTTTTATATTGATGCAGCTTTAAATAACTGGCTTTCGCACCTAACAACCGCAAATCTTCAACTTTACATATTCCGACTTTCCATAACTGACGTTCCAAAGACATTCCAAGATTAGGCAAATCCTTCAAACGCTCTGGCATCTTCTTTTTACCTGCCATTTCAATAAATGAGTAATGATAAGCCAAATACGCATATTGAGATAACAACTCTTGATCTTGCCAAAGGGACTCAACAACTTGGTAATAACGCAAAGTTACAGGCACTCCTTTTTTCGAGTAAATATAGTTTTTCATTCCTCTGGCTTTAAATAATACTTCAGCATGGCCATTTCCTCTTAAATATAATTCTCCATCAGCAATAATAGCGAACATAATCCCATCAGCTAACAGGCTGTAACCGCCGAACTGTGGCTTCCTTGTCAATGCCCCAAACGAAGAAAAACCATTTTTGAGTTGAGTAAAACGCACCTCAGACAAAAACATACAGATCACTCCATGAGTTTTGTGCAAATAAATCTCTTATCCATAGATTTGTCCCAATTATTAGTAAAATAAATAACAGGAACAAGCAATTAAAAACATACGCAATCCAATTTTATCTGCCAATGGTTAAATGAGTTTACAGCCATTTACAGTCAATATTTGCGAAGTTCTTTGAAAAAATAGGCTTGATCTCAGCCTGATATGAAGATACTGTATATTAATACAGTTAATTGTGGCGAGGTTCATTATGGGCATTCAATCATCCTGGGTTTACCCTTCTAAACATCAGTCAACCAAAAAGCGGCTATCCCCCTCTTCACCTGCACAAGATAATTCAGCCAAAAGAGAGGGTATAGTGAAAGAGGGTATAGTGAGTGAATTGATTTATAGTGATAACCAATATAGCGATAACCAAGCGGTCATTAATCGTATATTGCTACCTTTGTTACGCCAATCAGGAAATGAAGCCCGTTGGTTGCTATGGGTTAGTCCACATAAAAAATTGAGCCGCCAATGGTTAATTAACTCCGGATTACCTCTAGATAAAATTATTCAATTAAATCACATTAGCTCCATTACAACGGTAGAAGCAATGGAAAGAGCATTAGCGAGTGGTAATTACAGCGTGGTACTTGGCTGGTTACCAAAGTTATCGGAAAAAGATACCGTAAGATTACAGACTGCGGCACAAAAAGGTAATGCACTGGGCTTTATTATGCGCCCACAAGATGTAAGTAAAGAAACCAACCGTGCTGAATCGCGATCAGATTTACTAAAAATCCATTCCATTCACTATCATTGACCAAAACTAAGAATTATTGCAATATTCATAACACAAAATAACCAATTTAGACCAAGAGTCACTAATCACAGTTAAAATCAATTAATTAAGGTAAGATTAGTTGTAAAGAATAGTAAAGTTTTTCTGAAATCATACATTATCTTTTAAATTTTTTACTCTATTAATCAAGGGGCACTTGTAACTTTTTAACTTCGTTGTAGACTTTACACCATTAAAGGTTACTGCACTTAGTACCCTTGTATTGTTTGGTCCATCGGTTTTATGAAAGTGCAGTATTCCTAACTGAGTTTTTTAATCAATATGGCTCAACAGCCTATCTTCGTAGATATTAAATTAGTGCAGGCCATTCTTATGGATAAATAGTGAACACGGAAATGCGCAAAATTCCAAAGCGTACACACAATAACGGTACCGAAGAATTTGAACACAACTCAGTGTTTGCTTTTATTACAAAGAATGGCAAATGAAATAGCCTAATGGGGTAGGCAGTAAGTAAAAAGGCTCCCAAAGCCAATTGCCTATTGGGTGATGATAATAACGAGGCGTTAAAATGAAAAAGACAGCTATCGCGGTAGCAGTGGCAGTGGCCGCTTTCACAACTGCAACGCAAGCAGCTCCAAAAGACAACACTTGGTATACCGGTGGTAAGTTGGGTTGGTCCCAATACCATGACGTAAATTTCTACGGTAACGGCTATACCAGTGCAATCGGTAATGGCCCTACTCACAAAAACCAATTGGGTGCAGGTGCTTTCTTAGGTTATCAAGCCAATCCGTACCTAGGTTTTGAAATAGGTTATGACTGGTTAGGTCGTATGTCTTACAAAGGCAGCGTCAATAATGGTGCCTTCAAAGCCCACGGTTTCCAACTGGCAACCAAACTGAGCTATCCAATTATGGATGACTTGGATATCTATACTCGCCTGGGTGGTATGGTTTGGCGGGCAGATTCCAAAGCAACTTACAGCACAACCAATACTCATCTGAAAAATCATGACACCGGTGTTTCTCCACTGGCCGCTATCGGTGTTGAGTATGCGATAACTAAAGACTGGGCTACTCGTCTGGATTACCAGTGGGTTAACAATGTCGGTGATGCAGGTTCAGTAGGTGCACGTCCTGATAACGGTTTGTTGAGCGTAGGTGTTTCTTACCGCTTCGGCCAAGATGAAGCAGCAGCCCCAGTTGTTGCTCCGGCTCCGGTTGTTGCTCCAACACCTGCTCCAGCACCCGTTGTTGAAAATAAACGTTTTACCCTGCGTTCTGACGTTCTGTTCGAATTTGCAAGTTCTGAGCTGAAAGCCGAAGGTAAGCACAATCTGGATCAACTCTATACTGAGTTAGCAAATATCGACCCAAATCAGGGCAAAGTACTGGTTTTAGGCTACACCGACCGTATCGGTAAAGACGTTTACAATCAGAAACTGTCTCAGAAACGTGCTCAAAGCGTAGTTGACTATTTGGTATCTAAAGGTATCCCTACCGACAGCATCAGCGCGGAAGGTCACGGTAAAGCAAATCCAGTCACTGGTTCTACTTGTGATAAGATTCACAAACCTAATTTAATCAACTGCTTGGCACCAGATCGTCGCGTAGAGATCGAAATTCAAGGTACTAAAGAGGTTGTTACTCAAGCACAATCTGCTCAATAACAATCTGCTCAATAATAGCCTTTCTTGGTTATAATTAATCATCAAAAGCTCAGAAAGCCCCATTGTCAAATGGGGCTTTCTTTTACCGATAGTGAAATTTTATATACCCTATGGATTTCAAGATGCATCGCGACGGCAAGGGAGCGAATCCCCGGGAGCATAGATAACTATGTGACCGGGGTGAGCGAGTGCAGCCAACAAAGAGACAACTTGAAAGATGACGGGTATATCAAACTGATTAAGGAGCTTGTTGCGATACCAACCTATCACAACTGAAATTACTCTTCCTTACCCAGAATAGCTTCCAAGTCGTGTTTCAAGCTGGACATCTGATTAGCATACTTTTCTTTCCGCTCAGCATCTTCAATTAACTGGATAATAGTTTCAGACAGCGTATTACCCCGTCGCTGAGAAAGTGCAGATAAGCGATGCCACACGGGAAAATCTAAGTCGATGGATTTCTTGCGAGTATGCTGATGTTCCGCATTAAAATGCCGTTTACGCCGAGCGCGGATAGTTTGTTTCATCCGGTTGGATAAATCAGGATTCATATGCTGCTCAATCCATTTCAGTACCCTTACCGGTTCACTCTCAAGTTCAATGAGTTTATCAACTGCTGCATGAGCCGCACTGTTTTCAATATATTTAGTAATTGGCCCACCTTCTTGATGTTTTTTCATCAGATAAGCCCACTTCCAGCCACATTCCAAATTTTCCAGTTGTTGATATTTCATCTTACTTTCTCAGTGACAGCGTAACTAAAAATAAGCATAACAACTATTTTAGTAAATTGCTTATAGCCAAACTAACTAATATCTGTTTTTTAATAAAATTATTTTTTACATGAAGTGTCTACAATAGCAAACATTCAAGCATGTTGGTTTATATCTTAATCTTGTATAATCGACGCTTTCCTACTTTACAATATACAGCGATCACTTTGACCACTAACAAACTAGACTGGCAGGCATTACTGCCGAATTGCGCTCCTTATGATGCACTTTTTCATTCCGCTTCCCAACAGGCGTCTGCCAGTATGGAAGCCGTTCAATCACGGCTATATAGTGGTTTGAAACTTTTTTGCCGGATGGATTCCTGCCAGCCTTTTATGCTATTGAAAGCTGAAGAATGTGATATTTATTTGTCAGCATTAGCTGAATCTCTCCGTCCATTACTCACGAAAGAACTTCCCCAAATTGGTGGCAATTATCACATACAGCAACAGAAAATTAGCTGGCAACCATCAACAGCAAGCCATTTCACACCTGAGTTACGCGTCGCCTATCGTGAATGGATAGAAGCAGAGCAACTATTTGGCTGCTTCCATTCTCACAACGGAGAAATTCACTTACAACCCGGTCTGATTCATCAGGTAAATGGCGGTGTACTTATTCTGCCGTTACGTACCCTATTGTCTCAGCCATTAATGTGGGTTCGCCTGAAACAGATGATTATTCAGCAACGCTTTGAATGGTTGTCTCCAGATGGCAACAAGCCGTTACCATTACCTATCCCCTCTATGCCATTAAAGCTACGTCTGATCTTGGTTGGAGATCGTCTAAGCCTTGAAGAGTTTCAGACTATAGAACCTGAATTAGCAAAAAGCGCTCTATATGGCGAATTTGAGCTGGATATGCCATTTCATAATGAGCAGGATTTGAGCCTGTGGTGCAATTATATCAATGGACTCATTCAACAATGGCAATTACCTCCATTGAATCATAATGCCTGGCCTGAGCTTGTCCAACAAGCAATCCGCCATGTAGAAGATCAACACCACCTGCCTTTGGATATTCTCTGGCTACAACGGCAACTGACTACTGCGGCACTCTATCAGCAAGAAAATCAGATTACAGCTCAATCAATTAAACAAGCAGAGGAAAATCGCCGCTGGCGTCACAATTATCTGCCTGAACGTGGTTTAGAGGAAATTCACAAAGGCCAGATTCTTATCCGCACCCAAGGCATGGTCATTGGCCAAATTAATGGATTATCTGTGCTAGAGTATCCCGGCCATCCTGATCCAGTAGGAGAGCCATCCCGTATCACTTGCGTGGCGCATATGGGAGATGGGGAATTTGTTGATGTTGAACGCAAAGTTGAGTTAGGTGGTAATATCCATGCGAAAGGCATGATGATTATGCAAGCATTTTTAATTTCCGAGCTAAAATTGGATCAACCACAACCTTTCTCTGCATCTATGGTATTTGAACAGTCCTATAGTGAAGTTGACGGCGACAGCGCTTCTCTTGCCGAATTATGCGCATTGATAAGTGCTCTTTCCCTGCAACCCATTGATCAACAACTGGCCGTCACAGGTGCAGTAGATCAATTTGGTTATGTTCAACCAATTGGTGGTATTAACGAAAAAATCGAAGGTTTCTTTGAAGTATGCCACCGCAGAGGACTAACGGGTCAACAGGGGGTCATCCTACCAGCAGCGAACATCCATCATTTATGTCTTAATCAAACCGTTGTGGATGCGGTAAAAGCACAAAAATTTCATTTATGGTCAGTAAAACATGTTTCTGAAGCGCTGCCTTTATTGACAGGTATCCCTTATTATGATCAACAAGAAACACACTTGTTAGCTATGATACAAGAACGTATAACACAGGCGAATAATCAGGAGCGACCTAAATTCCCGTGGTTTCTTCGCTGGTTGGGTTAATTTAGAATGTCTGATCGGAGTTGTTCAGCGTACAAGTGTACTCTATTATTTACCCTACACTAAATATAAGGCTATCTGATAATATGGTTGATAAACGTAAATCCTACACAAAAGAAGATCTTATCGCGTCTGGACACAGTGAGCTGTTCGGGAAAAATGGGCCGCCATTACCATCTGGTAATATGTTAATGATGGATCGCATCATTGAGATGACAGAAAACGGTGGTACCTACGATAAAGGCTACATAGAAGCCGAGCTGGATATTACCCCTGATTTATGGTTTTTCGACTGCCATTTTATTAATGACCCGGTAATGCCCGGCTGCCTTGGCCTTGATGCCATGTGGCAATTGGTTGGATTCTTCCTTGGTTGGTTAGGTGGTGAAGGCAAAGGCCGTGCCCTTGGTGTTGGTGAAGTTAAGTTCACCGGCCAGGTATTACCAACGGCTAAAAAAGTCACTTACCGTATCAACTTTAAACGTGTCATTAACCGTAAATTGATTATGGGACTGGCTGATGGTGAAGTGTTAGTAGATGGTAAAATCATCTATACGGCAACGGATTTGAAAGTAGGCTTGTTTAAAAATACCAGCTCTTTCTAATAAATAATCAGTAACATATCGAAAAGGAAGGTGACTGGCTAATTGCTTTTCACCTTTTTCACTAAAAGCACACCACCAAGTAACCAATATCTTAAAAAAATACCTGGTGCTATTTTTGCTCCCTCAAAGGCAATTCCGGTTATATCTCAGAGTATAAGATTCGATATCCATACAGAAAAAAATCAAATCAAGTTCTAACTTTGACCTATCTCGATTAGAAATAACACAAATCCACACCTGAATATCTGCATTATAAACACCCAATTGTCGCTGACCAATCAGTATACAATTGGCAAATTGTGCTATGATCAAATTGACCTGATATATCAAACAAGCTCACCAAAGCATACTGATAACAGGTAAAAACATTAATAATGATTAAGATTGATGATTAATATTAACAAACACACCGAGGTAATATTATATGAACATCAGAAAAATACTGCTCATAATCATAGCATTGACTCTTACACCAACTGCCATTGCAAAACTCGATAAGATTGACGGTACTGTCGAAATGCTAAAAGCGCCTAACACAAATGGAGATTGCTATGGAAAAATAGCGACTCCTACTCGTGTCCAAGGATTTAGGTGGGTATGTACTATTAATGGCGGATCGACGCTATTATCATTGCTTCAAACAGCCTATACAAGTCATGAAACTATAACCATATCAGTCGATGGGATTGAAGAATATAGCCGTCTCTTTTGGGTTGAATTACATCATAAATGTTTATCAAACCCATCTTACTGCAATTATTGAATTACAATCATCCCTCGTATTAGCACGTAGATTACTTAATGGCCGCAATATCAGTTGTCATGTTGAATAGGTTAAATAAGATATGTCACCTAGCGGCCACTCATTCACATGTTACCGAATTCGCAAATAACAGCACAACAACATAAAAGAATTAGAATCCTGACATTGCTAATGTTTATCGATTTATTACATGCGATGCATCAAGGCTTTCATCACACGATGCTTTAATAATTTAATAAGATGCTTTAATAATTCAATAAATAGTTGGTAAGCCACTAACGTCGGGAAAAACTTATTTTATACGGTACGGCATTTTTACTTTCGTCACAGCCAAAGGGAAATCTGGACAAAGAAAACTTACAGGATTCAATCTGACAGATATCTGTATAAACAATCAGTCACTGTCAGATTAAATTTGGGATATATACCACGTTGATAAGGAATGGAGGTTTTTTCTCACCTAACCTATACCATCAGTTTGGCAGACTAAGCCATTATCGCCCTGTCTTCCATAGCCTGACGCCATCCTCCTAACCAATGAGAACGGGCATCTAATGAATAATAGGGACAATGCTCCCTTGGACGCCCCAAAATACCTGCATGGTACCCTCTCGATAACGCACGTGCTAAACGATCTCGTTTCTGTCTCTTCATGCTTTTATTTACCTCATAAGCTAGATCAGTAGAAAGAAAACAGTGGTCATCATTTATCCAACCACGATTTAGAAATACCCCTATAAATTTTGAAAATCAAGTCAAGAAATTCATATTAATGTAATATTTGTTATATCAGTACAAAAAAAACAATAACGTATTAATAATAAAGAGAAATTTTTATCCTACTGATAATACTAATTTTCTCCGAGCGCAAGAGTTTTACACTCGGAGAATGACAGAGGGTTACGATTGGGAAATTAATTGACTGGCAATAATTTGCGCTAACTGACTCCATCCTTTTGCCAATGTGCGGACTAAATCATCGTAACCATCTTCTTCCTGTTTTAGCTCCAGATTAAAGGGCTGTTTAACGACACTCCCCTGATGAGTTAATGTCCAATAACCTTGCAAAATCACCTTACCATCATAACGACCATGAAAACTGGTGACTGTCACGTCTAAAGTATCTGGCTTATTAACCAATAATTGAGCAGAAACTAAACGCTGAGGCAACGCCATAGTTAACTCAGTTACCAGCACTTGCTGTAACTGCTGTTCAAGTGGACTTGCCCACAAATGATTCTCCGCGCTGACATAACTAACATCACTACCTTGATACACCACACCGGAGGATGACAGATAATCGGACAACATAACCCGTTGTACCCATAATTGGCGATCATGCTGCACGATAGCACTCTTTTGTGATGCTATTGCTACTACCGGCAATTGATAGTAAGTTTTTTCTGGCTGACGGCTACAAGCAGAAATAAAAATTACTAAAATTAATGCCAATCTTCTCATCATTTTTTAGCCTTTTTCGGTTCTGGATCTTCAATTGGCTTAGACTCAAAAACTAATGCATTGCTCTTATTATTCAGCGTTCTCAGAACAGGTCGTAGTTCACTCAACACTTGATCTAATCGCTGCATATTATCCAACATCTTGTTATAAACCGGTGAACCGGGCTGGAAACCTTGCATGCTACGGCTAAGCTCCTGCAATGTTTTCTGTATATCTTTTGGCAGATCTTTGGTTTCAGGATTCGCCAGCACTTTATTCAATTCATCAAGGGTCCGCTGGGCTTTTCTGATCGCTTTCTGACTCTCTTCCAAAGTGCGAATAGCCTGATTAAACATTGGCTCAACCGGCATATTATTAATTTTGTCTAACGCTGCAATAACCTTATGTTGAATTTGAGCAAGGCCACCACTGATTGTTGGCAATAGCGGATAACCCGCAACTTCATACGGACCAGCCCACCCTTTTTCATTTGGATAAAAATCCAAATCAATAAATAGTGCCCCTGTCAGCAAGTTACCTGACTTGAGAGACGCCCTCAGACCACGTTTAGTTATGCTATTCAGCTCTTTCTCAACATCAAACCCTTCTCCCAACTCCTTCTCAAAGCGCTCCGGCTCAATGGAGATAAGTACTGGGATACGAAAATCGTTATCCAGCCGCTGTCTCATTCCCTCTGAATAGAACGGTACTTTTGCCACAGTCCCCATACGGATACCACGGAACTCTACTGGCGCCCCCGGCTGTAGCCCTCGAACGGAATCGGAGAAGAGCAACAGATAATCTTTATGTTCGGTATATAAAGAATCCTGAATGCTTCTTTGGTTGTCAAAAAGTTTGTAAGTGGCTTGTTCTTTAATTGGCTCACCCAATTCCCAACCCTTAGGCACATCAAAACTGACACCACCACCAAACAGTGTTGATAACGAAGCCATTTCAACACGTACCCCCTGAGAAGACATATCAAAGGTAATACCACTCTCTTTCCAAAAGCGGACATTGGTTGTCAACAAACCATCATAAGGTGCATTAACAAATAGCTGATATCTCATCAGATGAGATTTCGGTTCAAACTCACTGGTTTCAACAGAACCAACCCGATAACCACGAAACAGCACCGGATCACCCGGATTGAGCTGACCCGCTTTATCACTAACCAAAATGACACGAATACCTTTTGCATCAGGTGAAGCCAATGGTGGTGAGTCCAACAAATTAAATTTATCTTCTTCATCACCATTCGTTCCCGGTTGAAGTTCAATAAAAGCCCCGGACAGAAGAGTACCAAGACCAGATACTCCATCACGGCCAATCTGCGGTTTCACTACCCAGAAAGCACTGTCACTACGCAATAGGTTTTCCATGCCATCATTCAGCCGAGCCTTAATAATAACTTGACTAAGATTATCACTCAGCATGACCCTCTCAACCACGCCGATATCCACACTACGGCTTTTAATTTTAGTTTTTCCGGCTTCAATGCCCTCCGCGTTGGAGGTAATCAATGTCACTTCCGGCCCTTGATGGTTGAAATGGTAAAACAATATCCAAGCACCAATAAGCACCGTCACAATCGGTACAATCCAGACTGGCGACCAACTTTTAATTTTATCGATTTTAGCCTGACTCTGGTCTTCAACTTTATCCGTCACCTTGACACTCCTTCATTGCCTTATAACGAATGTTTAACGTTGGTTCTATCCCAAATTAAACGCGGATCAAATGTCATTGCCGCAAACATAGTCAGGATCACAACTAAAGCAAAAATAACTGCCCCCATAGCAGGGTAGACACTCATTAATTTCCCCATACGTACCAGTGATGACAATATTGCGATAACAAATACATCAATCATTGACCAACGGCCAACAAATTCGACAACTTCATAAATAAAATGCATTCGGGCGGAATCCCGTTTACCGTGACCTTTAGCATCCCAACACAACCAGCCAATTGCCAGCATTTTCAGGGATGGCACCATAATACTAGCAATAAAAATGACTAAAGCGACCGGGTATGAACCTACACTCCATAGTAATATCACTCCAGCCATAATAGTAGAATCACTCTGATTACCTAACGATTCTGTCACCATCATTGGCATGATATTAGCAGGAATATAAAGCATTAAAGCTGTCACCATCAGTGCCATTGTCCATTGCAGACTGTTACGACGACGGGCATGCCCATGAGTATAACAACGTGAACATACTAATTGATCTGCCGGTAAAATAGCCGTACAACACTGGCATAATCGAACACCCTGCACTAACCCCGCTCTCCCTGCCTGTAACGGTATATTCACCTTAGGTGCGGGCGCTATCTGATTCCATAACCAGTGACGATCCAAACACTGAAATGCTCTCACCTGGAGAAGACAAAACAGACAATATGGCAAAAAACTTAAACCTAACCCAATATCACCATAAGCCATTAACTTAACGAAGCTGACTAATACCCCTGCCAGAAAGATTTCAACCATACACCAGCTTTTCATCTGAAATAAAACTCTGGCCAACCAGATTTTTATCTTCTGAGAAATAACAACACCCTGGCACAAGAGAATAATCGCTACCATACAAAACGTAGGCACTAGTTGAACACAGAGCAAAAAAAATGTTCCCACACTGGCGTAATTTTCATTAAACATCACTTGAGGGATTTGAGATAAGGTAACTTCACTGCCAATTCCCGCCACACTCATACTGACAAGTGGAAACAAGCAAGCCATTAATAACATAAATAATGCACTGATTGCATAACCTATTGGCTGATGTTTAGGTTCCTTCCACCATGTGACTAATGTCGTCTTACAACGAGGACAAACCGCCTTCGTTCCCTGGACCCATTCTGGCAATGTCACCAGCAAATCACATTGAGGGCACAATACCATTTCATGATGATGGTTACCGGAACACAAGATCTTTCTCCTGTTAAGGAAATCGGGAATATACACAGAATCATACTCAGAAGAATTTCGCAGTATGATTCTGCTAATTATGTTAACTATTAACTGTTTTTCAATGTTTCCAATTCCTGCCAGCGATCAAAAGCAACTTCTAACGCTTGCTCTTTTTGAGACAGTTCAGTCAATATTTTTTGGGTCACTACATGAGGCTGATTAAAAAATTCAGGATCACTCACTTGAGATTGTAACTGATCAAACTCTTCTTCCAGTTTCTCCAGCAATGATGGTAACTGCTCTAATTCTCGCAATAAATGATAACTCATTTTGTTACGAGAGCTTTTTGACGGCTCTTTAATCTTTTCTACTTTAACATCCGTTTGAAGTTTTCTCTCATTTTGCCGACGCAACGATACAGCCTGTTCACGCTGTTGCTGAGCATCGTAATAACCACCAACATAATTATTGATCTCACCATTACCTTCAAAAATCCAGCATTCTGCCACAGAGTTATCAACAAATTGACGATCATGACTCACCAGCAATACAGTACCTTTATAACTGTCTACCAGCTCTTCCAGCAGCTCTAATGTTTCTACATCCAGATCATTGGTCGGTTCATCAAGTACCAACAGATTACTGGGTTTCAGGAACAGACGCGCCAGTAACAACCGGTTCCTTTCACCACCAGAAAGCGCTTTAACCGGTGTCATTGCCCGTTTGGGATGAAACAGAAAGTCCTGTAAATAACCCAGAACATGACGAGGGCGCCCATTCACCATCACTTCCTGTTTACCTTCAGCCAGGTTATCCATTACCGTTCTTTCCGGATCAAGTGCTATACGATGCTGATCAAAATAAGCAACTTCTAATTTAGTACCACAATGAACACGGCCACTATCAGATTGCAGCTCACCTAACATCAGTTTCAGTAAGGTTGTTTTGCCACAACCATTTGGTCCCACCAGTGCAATTTTATCCCCACGCTGAATTTGCGCACTGAAATTATTGACCAGTTTCCTGTCACCAATTTGATAGTTAACATTTTCCAGCTCAAAGACAATTTTGCCGGAACGACTCGCTTTTTCCATCTGTATTTTAGCGGTTCCCATTACTTCACGGCGTTGTGAACGCTCAATACGTAATGCCTTCAATGCCCTAACACGCCCTTCATTACGAGTACGACGCGCTTTAATCCCCTGACGGATCCACACTTCTTCCTGAGCCAACTTACGATCAAATTCAGCATTTTGCATCTCTTCCACACGCAACGCTTCTTCTTTTCCTTCAAGAAACTTATCGTAATTACCCAGCCACGATACTAACTTGCCACGATCCAAATCGACAATACGGGTTGCCATATTGTGAATAAATGAACGGTCATGAGAAATGAAAACAAGGCTACCCTGAAAATCTTTCAGGAAATTCTCTAGCCATTCAATAGTATCAATATCCAAGTGGTTAGTTGGTTCATCAAGAAGCAAGACTTTTGGCGAACTAACCAACGCCCTTCCCAATGCTGCTTTACGCAACCAACCACCTGAAAGAGAAGAGAGCTTCGCTTCCGCAGGTAAAGAGAGCTGTTTCAATACGTCATTAATACGGCTGTCCAGTGACCATAACCCACGGATATCCAGTACCTCCTGCAATTCCGCCAGGCGATTAAGGTTTTTCTCATTTGGCTCCTGCTCCACCAAGCGGGAAACCAGATGAAAAGATTTAATATATTCGGCCTGCTCCTGAACACCTTCGGCAACAAAATCAAAAACCGTCCCTTCTACATCACGGGGGGGATCCTGTTGTAAGCGGGCGACAACCAGATCCTGTTCGTAAATAACCTGGCCATCATCCAGCGGTTGCTCTTTTGCTAATACCCGTAACAAAGTAGATTTTCCAGCACCGTTACGGCCAACCAGACAAACCCTTTCATTTTCTTCTATATGCAATTCTGCATTATCAAGTAATGGCGCATCACTGAACGACAACCACGCACCAGATAAATTGATCAATGACATAGTAATTATTTTTCCTCACCAGCATGACGTAATAGCCAGCAGTTATGAATCTGACGGTTACGGGCAAAATCCTGCGACTGGGTTTTACGGGTGATTTCTTCTGCCACCAAACCAACTTTTTCCAGCTCAGCAAAATCCATTTTAAAACCACGTTTATTATTAGAGAACATCAGCGTTCCCCCACGACGCAACAAGCGCTTAAGCTGTCTCATCAACATGATATGGTCACGTTGTACATCAAATGTATCTTCCATTCGTTTAGAATTGGAAAAAGTCGGCGGATCAATAAAAATCAAATCAAACTGTTCATTGGCTCGTGCCAACCAAGCGAGACAATCTGCCTGAATTAACCGATGCTGACGCCCTGTTAATCCATTAGCCTGTAAGTTCCGTTCAGCCCATTCAAGATAAGTGCGAGACATATCAACCGTCGTTGTTGAACGCGCGCCTCCTAATCCAGCATGTACCGTCGCTGCTCCGGTATAGGCAAACAGATTCAGAAAATCTTTTCCTTCACTCATTTCACCTAGCATTTTCCGGGCAATACGATGATCAAGGAACAAGCCAGTGTCCAAATAGTCAGTTAAATTGACCCAGAATTTTGCGTCATACTCATTTACCAGAAAGAATTCCTGTTTTTCTGCCATTCTTTCATACTGGCTTTTGCCTTTCTGACGCTGACGAGTTTTAAGTATTAATTGATTTGATGAGAGTCCAAGAATTTGCATCGTTGCACTGATAACATCGAATAAACGCTGACGCGCTTTATTAGCATCAACACTTTTCGGCGGAGCATATTCCTGAATCACTACTTTATCCGCATAACGGTCAACAGCCACATTGTATTCTGGCAAATCAGCATCATACAGACGATAACAATTAATTCCTTGCTGTTTTGCCCAATGAGTTAATTTCTTTTCATTTTTGCGCAGACGGTTGGCATAATCTTCCGCCACATTCACCTCTGATGAATGAGGTTTATCCGACAACTGATAATTTTTCTGTACGCAATCCAGTGGACCATTTTTAGCTTTAAACTCACGTTCAGCCCGTAATTGCAGACAACTCAGCAATTCAGGTGACTCACTGAATAGAGACAGGCGCCAGCTAGGGAAACGGCTTTTCATGATCCGCCCAAACAAACTGTATAGTGCAATCAATGCCGGCTCACTTTCCAAACGCTCACCATAAGGTGGATTACTTAAGACTGTTCCAGCAGGGCCTTCTGGTAACGGATTTTCCAGACGACTGGCATCACCTTGCTGGAAAGTTATCAACTGCCCAACCCCTGCTCTACGAGCATTTGACCGAGCCATATCCAGCACTCTGCGATCAATATCAGAACCAACAAAACGGCAAGTGGTCTCCTGAAGACCTTTACGAAAACGGATCTGCGCTTCTGTGGTCACCTCACGCCAAATTGCTTCATCATGTTTTAACCAGGCAGTAAAGCCCCAATGATCACGATGTAAACCCGGAGCACGATCAGCCGCCATCATTGCGGCTTCAATCAATAATGTGCCTGAACCACACATAGGATCGACCATCGGAGTACCAATCTGCCAGCCTGAACGTAAAATAATCGCCGCCGCCAGATTTTCTTTCAGCGGAGCCTGACCAGCAAGATCGCGATAACCCCGGATATGCAAACCATCACCACTCAAATCCAATGCAACACTGGCTTTCTCTTTATTTAGGAAAACATTAATACGAACATCCGGCTGCTGCTTTGCCACATTCGGGCGTTGATCCAACTTACGAATAAAACTATCGACAATGGCGTCTTTAACTTTTAACGCACCATATTGCGTGTTACGTATCTCTTCATTTGTACCACTGAAATGCACAGAGAAAGTGCTATGTACAGAAAAAACCTGGCTCCAATCAATAGACTGAACCCCAAGATAGAGATCTAAATCGCTATAAACATTAAATTCGTTTAGCGGTAGTAAAATACGTGATGCCAGCCTGCTCCACATCAGACTTTTATACATCACTCGACCATCACCTTGAAAATGAACTCCACCTTGCACAATCTTGCATGATTGCGCACCCAGCATTTCCAGTTCGTTCTTCAACAATTCTTCTAATCCACGCGCCGTGCTGGCAAACAAAGAGTTCATATGACATATCACCAAAAAGAAAATTGTTACGCATTATAGCCAATCCGGGTGACATGTCATAAAGTTGCTCATGTCAGAAAAATGTTTTGTGGAGATTAATGGATGATCACGCTGTCTCGCCTGTATACCCACCCAGTGAAATCTATGCGTGGTTTGCAACTTTCCCATGCATTAGTCAGTGAAAGTGGCCTCATATTTGATCGCAATTTTATGGTCACAACGACAGATGGAACTTTTATCACTGCCCGTAAGTACCCTCAGATGCTGTTATTTACTCCTGCTATGTTAAATAATGGTATTTATTTGCGCGCACCCAACGGAGAAAACGCCACGATACTTTACCGTGATTTCCTACCTGAACAGCAACCCACGGAAGTATGGGGCAACCATTTTACAGCCCTCATTGCACCAGAAACCGTTAACCAATGGCTAAGTAGTTTCTTTGACATTCCGGTGCAATTACGCTGGTTAAGCCATGAATTAACCCGCAGAGTAAAAAAACACCCTGAGATTCCATTATCATTTGCGGATGGTTATCCATTTCTGCTTATTAATGAAGCCTCATTTCATTTATTACAACAACGTTGCCCGGCTAGTATTAAACTAGAGCAATTTCGCCCAAATATCGTCATTACTGGCGCAGAAGCATTTGCGGAAGATAGCTGGCAATCAATTCAAATTGGGGATGTTATTTTTGATTTACCTAAACCATGCAGCCGCTGTATTCTGACCACCATCAGCATTGATAAAGGCATTAAAAACCCAAACGGAGAGCCATTAGCGACATTACAATCATTCCGTACAGCAGAAAACGGTGATGTCGATTTTGGTCAGAATCTCATTGCCCGTTCAAGTGGTATTATTCGAATCGGGGATAGTGTCACAGTATTAGCTAAAAAAGATCCGCATCAATATGGCAGCAGTGAAAAAGCTGAAGATATTGATATACCAAAAACAAATGAGCAATCCGTCATTATCGAATATAACGGACAAACTTTTACAGGTAACAATCAACAAATTATTTTAGAGCAACTGGAACAACAAGGAATAAGAGTCCCTTATTCATGTCGGGCAGGCATATGTGGATGTTGTAAAATTTCTTTAATTAAAGGAGATGTTTTTCCTTTAAAAGCCACAGCAATTAAAGAAAATGGTCAAATCCTGGCCTGCTGTTGTATCCCAAAGAATAACCTTATTCTTAATAATATGACGCATTAGCAGAAATATCTAAGCATGTAGAACAATTAATTCTTCAACAAAGAAGCGTTATCTAAACCCTAACTCCGTTATCATCCTCCCTATTTTGGCACTAACATAGCCTAAAGGGAGGAGATTAATGAACCATGTTTCATAATTTCACCAAGAAATCAATCATCTTGATTATTGCAATAATGAATTAATTATTACAATAATGAATTTATGACTACTATCATAAAATGATTACACTCTAATCAGGAGCTAAAGCAACTCAACCAAAACACAAAAGGAGTAAGTCATGGCACGTATCATCATTGCTGCAATCGCAACACCCGGACATGTCTATCCGATGTTGAAGATTGCTCAATCACTGATAGCACAAGGACATCAGGTAGCCGTATTCACTGGTGCGTTATTTCGCCAACAGGTAGAAGCTTTAAGCGCACAATTTGTCCCTTTTGATGAACAGATAGATTTTGACTACCGCCATTTAGAACAGCATTTCCCCGACCGTGCTCAACTTCCTCCGGGAAATGTACAAATGGCACTGGCATTCAAGAATTTCTTCTCAGCTCCAATCCCACTTCTTGACCACCAATTACGGCAAATTATCCGTGAACAACAAGCAGATCTGCTGATAGCCGAGAACTGCTTTTATGGCATATTACCCCTGTTGCAAGAAGAAAAAACCCATCGCCTTCCAGTCATAGTCATTGGCATAACACCTCTAGCTTACTCTTCGAAAGATTCGATTTTCTGGGGACCACGTATCCCACCTGCGGTATTACCACCAGAATTGACACATGAACAGCTCGTCGATAAAGCCAACCAACAACTCATAGCCGAAGTGCAGGATAGCTTCAATGATTCATTAATCCAGTCAGGAGGCTCTGCATTAACCAGACTTTTCAACGATGAAGTCATCTTTGGTGCTGATCGCTTTTTGCAACTCTCAACTCTGGCATTTGAATATCCACGAGAAGGATTGCCTGATACAGTCCATTTTATTGGGCCACTTCCCAACCCTGCACCGACAACGACATCACCTCAATTATGGGAAGAAGATGATCAACGTCCATTGGTTATAGTTACTCAGGGTACTATCTCCAATGCCGATTTAAATCAGTTAATCCTCCCCACATTGCATGCACTGGCTACATTACCGGTACGTATATTGGCCACCACCGGTGGTAGATCGGTAGAAACACTGAGTAAAGATCTACCTGAAAACACGCGCGTCGAAGAATTTATTTCATTTGAGCACTGGCTGCCGAAAGCTTCATTGCTAATATCCAATGGGGGTTATGGAACCATTAATTATGCTCTCAGCCACGGAACACCATTACTCATTGCAGATGCAGGAGAAGGCAAGCAGGAAGCCGCTTTTCGTGTCGTATGGGCTGGATGCGGTATTAATCTGGATACAGCACATCCCACTGAATCTCAACTTAAGCAAACAGTGGAAAATATGCTGAGTACAGATTTATTTAAACAACGGGCACACATTGTCCAAAAAGATTACGCAAAACATGATGCATTAGCAGCAATATCCCGTCACGTAGAACAATTAATTCTTGAACAAAGCCGCATTAATTAAACCCTAGATACCTCCGTCTTTCCTCTCCGTTTTGGTGCTAACACAGACCGACGGGGAGAGGAAATCGGCACATTTCATTACATCATAAAAAAATCAATAACAGTTATTATTTGCATAATACATTATTATTACTACAATGAATTTATGACAGTAGTCATAAAATGATCACACCCTGAGTCAGGAGCTAGCTAGCGTAATTAAATCAAAACAATATAGAGGAGCAAGTTATGGCACGAATTGTCATTGCAGCGGTTGCAACACCCGGGCATGTCTATCCGATGTTAAAGGTAACTCAATCACTGATAACACAAGGACATCAGGTAACTGTCTTCACTGGCGCGTTATTTCGCCAACAAGTAGAAGCTTTAAACGCACAATTTATCCCTTTTGATGAGCAAATAGACTTTGATTACCGCCACTTAAAGCAACGTTTTCCTGACCGAGCGCACCTTCAGCCAGGAAATCTGCAAATGGCACTCGCGTTTAAAGATTTCTTCTGTAGTCCAATCCCATTCCTCAACCGCCAACTACAACAAATCATCCATGAACAGCAAGCAGAATTACTTATAGCTGAGAATTGCTTTTATGGCATATTGCCACTGCTGCAAAAAGAAAAAGCTCATCGCCTTCCCGTTATCATAATTGGCATAACGCCTCTAGCTTACTCTTCGAAAGATTCAATTTTCTGGGGGCCACGTATCCCACCCGCACTATTACCATCAGAATTGACACATGAACAACTCGTGGATGAGGAAACCCGACAACTAATCACCGAAGTGCAGGATAGCTTCAATGATGCATTAGCGCAGTCAGGATGCGCTACGTTAACCCGATTTTTCAACGATGAAGTCATTTTGGGCTCTGATCGCTTTTTGCAACTTTCAACCCTGGCATTTGAATACCCACGAGAAGGATTGCCTGATACAGTCCATTTTATTGGCCCACTCCCCAACCCCGCACCGATAACAGAATCACCTCAATTATGGGAAGAAGGTGATCCACGCCCATTGGTTATAGTCACCCAAGGTACCATGTCTAATACCGATCTAAACCAGTTAGTTTTCCCCACATTGCGGGCACTGGCTACATTACCCGTCCGTGTATTAGCAACTACCGGTGGTAGATCAGTAGAAATACGGCCAGAAAACATACCCGACAACGCACGTATCGAAGAATTTATCTCATTTGAGCACTGGCTACCAAAAGCTTCATTGCTAATATCCAACGGGGGTTACGGAACCATTAATTATGCCCTTAACCACGGTACACCAGTGCTTATTGCCGATACAGGAGAAGGCAAACAGGAAACAGCGTTTCGCGTCGTATGGGCTGGATGCGGTATAAATCTGGATACAGCACGACCTACTGAATCTCAGCTTAAGCAAACAGTGGAAAATATGCTACGTACAAACTTGTTTAAACAACGCGCACAAATCGTCCAAGACGATTACTCCAGTCACGACGCATTAGCAGCAATATCCCACCATGCAGAACAATTAATCCTCGAAAATCGTGCTAATTAACTTCATTATCTCTCCTCCCCATCTCGGAACTCATGTTATCCAGAGGGGGAGGAAATTATAAAAATGCTTCTTATTCTATTTTTCACGCCTGCTTCAAATGAGCGAGCTATAGCTATTACATATAAGAGGCTAGTTTCTGTGATAATAGCCAACAGGAGATTTTAGAATACAAGAAAAAAGTGACTTACTCATAATCAGATGGGAAGATGTGAATGCGATAACATTTCCTCAAATGATAAAGAACAATTTTTTCAATTAAAAACCGTGATTATCTTCTGACTTGTCGCTCTATTTTCAAAAAGTGTCTTTACGCTTGGAAATCACAGAACAATGGGATCTTAAACCCAAATCAAATCGCAGTGCCATAAATTGGCATATAAATAGGTTCCACAAATGGCATCAATCGATCATTCATAATCTTAATTGGATCGCAAAAATTCATTACCCGATCAGATAACGTCAATTGCGGTTGAGCTAGCAGACAAAGGCTCGCACTATCCCCAGCCTCTACTACTAAGAATATAGCACCTGTCCCGCAATCCTGGAGCTGTACCTGAATCAGTTCTCCTTGTACTGGCTTTTCTATCATGGCAAACCGGGAAAAATACCAGCTTCTTGGCATCTGTGGTTTAATAAAGCGGAAAGCCACTAACGCATTAAGAACTAATTCAGCCCTGGATTCATCTGAAATATTAATTCGGCGTGTCTGTTCTTCAAAACAATAATAAAGCGTCGCATCTTCTACAGAAAACGAAGTTTCTCCCATTGCATGGGGTATCAGCATCTTAGCAGGAAAACAGGAACGAAAAACCATACCATTAGACAGATCGAGCATGACACGGTCATGGTCAGCATCAAAATACCAGCGCCATTGGTCATCGGGTTTAATGTTCATGAGTTATCCTTTTATGCCAGGAAAGTTTACATCGCCAAACAGATTGTAAATAACTTGCCCGCTATTCAGTGAAATAAGTCCTGCCATAATTAAGAGATATGCGAAGATACAGATAAAATTTAGGTGATCAGAATGAATATAGACGAGTTGGGGGCAAAAATAAACCCCCAATGATAAATTAACAACAAGATTTAGATATGATTGACGATATCTTTGATTAATTTTGGACCATGATAGATAAATCCAGAGAAAATCTGTATTAAAGAAGCCCCCGCTGCTATTTTTTCTCTGGCTGCGGTGAGTGAATCTATTCCGCCAACACCGATAATAGGAATTTTACCTCTTAATTCTTGAGAGAGCTGACGAATAACTTCTGTACTACGTAACTGAACCGGTCGGCCACTTAACCCACCAGCTTGTTGGCAATAGTTAAGCCCTTCAACTAATCTCTTATCTAACGTTGTATTAGTGGCAATAGCACCATCAATATTATGACGAATTAAACTATCTGCAATTTGAATCAACTCTTCTTCAGAAAGATCCGGTGCGATTTTTACCGCAACAGGGATATATTTTTGGTATTTTTGCTGAAGTTCACCCTGTTTATTTTTAATCGCAGATAATAGATCATCCAACGCTTCGCCGTATTGCAGTGTTCTTAAACCCGGAGTGTTTGGTGAAGAGATATTAATCGCAATATAGCCGGCGTGAGGATAAATTTTATCCATGCAGATTAAATAATCATCTTTCCCATGTTCTACTGGTGTATCTTTATTTTTACCAATATTGATCCCAATAACTCCGCCATATTTTGCCTTTTTGACATTTTCCACCAGGTTATCAACACCAAGATTATTGAAACCCATGCGGTTAATTAGCCCCTCAGCTTCAACAATACGGAATAATCTGGGTTTATCGTTTCCTGCCTGAGCTCGTGGGGTTACAGTACCAATTTCAATAAAACCAAATCCCATTGCACCAAATGCATCAATACAATCGCCATCTTTATCAAGGCCCGCGGCCAGACCAAGAGGATTTTTAAATGACAGTCCCATACAAGTAACGGGTTTTGTAGCAACTGACTGATGGATAAGAAATTCGAAAGGACTACCAATAATACGTTTGAGCTGGCGGAAGGTTAATTCGTGTGCCCGTTCCGGATCAAGCTGGAACAACGCTTTCCTGACTAGTGGGTAGCACATAATTCTAAACCCATTAATTAATTTATAAACATTAAACTACACATGTTTCTATACACATTCATGTACCATTTGGAGGTTTTTGAGCTAAAAAACGCGCATTTTTAATCTCCAAAACATTTCGGCAAGTAGGGTAACCGAATAACATGGGCTGAATCTACAGAAATATGCTAATTAGAAGCAAATTTCTCCCATATGTTGCGAGTGAAAGTCGGGAGAAATGCATTGGTATAGCAAGAATACATTGGTGACTATAATCGTTGGCATTTCTTGCCCAAGATACTTTTCTTCTCTCAAACAACTCAAAGGAGAGCAAACCAATGGATGCTCTTTAATACCTTGGGCAATTTTCATACCATAGGTATAAGCATCAACCAATAAAAATATATTTCAATGCCGCAATAACAACAGCAATACCAACTGCTAATGTCAGTTTCTTAATCCAATCTAAATCTGTTTTTATAGTACCAATATCGGTTTTAATGCTCTCAGTAGCAACTGTTAGATCTGCTTTGGTGACAACACTTATGTTTTGCAGTTCTGTAATAACTTCAACGATTTTTTCAGACTGCTCATCGTTAAAACCAGACGCTTTGAGTGCCTTAACTGCTGTATGTGTATCCATAATAAGTGAAGAAATTTATTATCCGGAAAAAGTAAGTCAGAAATAATATCGGGCCAATAACCATTAGCCCGATAAATAGTTATACCCGTTATCTTTCAAGTTGCTGCTTTGTTGGCTGCTTTCACTCACCCCAGTCACATAGTTACCTATGCTCCTGGGGATTCGCTCCCTTGCCGTCGCGATGCATCTTGAAATCCATTGGGTATATCAGCTTTCTAATGCCTTGGTAATTTTTTCAAACAGATCACCAGACAGATTTTCCAATCCTTTTAACTGCTCCAACGCACTACGCATCATGTTTTGACGTTTTTCATCATAACGTTTCAGACGAATCAGCGGTTCAATTAAACGGGAAGCAACCTGTGGGTTACGGCTGTTAAGATCAGTCAAAATTTCCATCAGGAATTGGTAACCCGTGCCATCTTCAGCATGGAATGCAACCGGATTGTTAACAAATGTCCCAATCAGAGCACGCACCCGGTTTGGGTTACTCATACTAAATGAACGATGATTCAGAAGGTTGCGTACATTAGCCAGAATATCTGCCGCCGGGCTACTTGCCTGTAAGCTAAACCATTTATCCATCACCAGGCCATCCTGATGCCATTGTTCATCAAACTCCGCCATGAGTTGATCACAGCAAGGTAACTCTGCCAGCACCGCGCCAGATAATGCCGCCAGTGCATCGGTCATATTGTCAGATTGATGATATTGATTTGATACCACTTTATCAGCCTGCTCTTGATGACCAAAAGCCAGATAATAGAGACAAATATTACGCAGAGAGCGCTTAGCAATATCCTGATGAGCGACGCGATATGCACCGATATTGATAGCGTTATAAACCACCGCAAATTCATCAGCCATTTCCTGAGCCAAAGTACGGGTGATTGCATCCAAAACTTCATGAATCGCTTTAGGATCAATAATCGTAAACAGTTCTGCTATCTCACTTTCTGATGGTAAAGCCAGAATATGAGCCGCCAAAGCCGGATCAATATCGTTATCCAATAACACCGCGCGGAAAGCATCCACTACATGCATTGGCAGTTCGATCGGCTGCTTCTGCTGGTAACGGATAATATTCAGTTTGATATAGTTTGCCATCAACGACTGAGCCGCATCCCAACGTGAAAACGCATTGCGGGCGTGTTTCATCAAGAATGCCAATTGCTGATCACTGAATTTGTAATCCAGTTTCACTGGTGCTGAGAATTCCCGTAATAAAGAGGGAACCGGCAGTGATGGCACATCATCAAATACAAACGTCTGCTCTGCGTTAGTCACATTCAATACATGGTGAACCGGTTGACCATCATAACGTAACGGAATCACATGACCTTTGCTGTCATAAAGCTCAATATCCAGGGGAATATGCAGAGGCTGCTGCTCTTTTTGATCGGCGATAGGTGGTGTCATCTGGCTGACATGCAACTTATATTGCTGCTTTTCTGCATCATATTCATCGCGGACTGTTAATACTGGTGTACCAGACTGGCTATACCAGCGGCGGAAAAGTGACAAATCCACATTTGATGCATCTTCCATTGCCTGAACAAAATCATCACATGTTGCAGCACTACCATCATGACGATGGATATAAAGCTGCATCCCTGCCTGGAATTGCTCTTCGCCTAGCAGGGTATGAATCATACGGATAACTTCCGCGCCCTTCTCATACACAGTCAGGGTATAGAAATTATTCATCTCAATCACTTTATCCGGGCGAATTGGATGGGCCATTGGGCTGGCATCTTCTGCAAACTGTGCCGAACGCATAACACGCACATTATTAATACGATTAACAGAACGAGAGCCAAGATCAGAGCTAAATTCCTGATCACGGAATACCGTCAATCCCTCTTTTAAACTCAGTTGGAACCAATCGCGACAAGTAATGCGATTCCCGGTCCAGTTATGGAAATACTCGTGGCCGATCACCGCTTCTATATTAAGGTAATCTTTATCAGTCGCAGTTTCAGATTTTGCCAGCACATATTTGGAGTTAAAGACATTCAGCCCTTTATTCTCCATAGCGCCCATATTAAAGAAATCCACCGCAACAATCATATAAATATCGAGGTCATACTCAAGGCCAAAACGGGTTTCATCCCACTTCATCGCATTTTTCAGGGAAGTCATTGCCCAATCAGCCCGATCGAGATTGCCACGATCAACAAACAACTCCAATGCAACTTCACGGCCACTACGCGTCGTAAAAGTATCGCGCAACACATCAAAATCACCCGCGACCAGAGCAAACAGATAACATGGTTTTGGGAATGGATCTTGCCATTTCACCCAATGACGCCCATCATCGGTTTCTCCCTGCTCAACCCGGTTACCGTTTGAAAGCAGGTACGGATACTTGGCTTTATCGGCTGTAATACGCGTTGTAAAACGAGCCAATACATCAGGCCGATCGAGATAGTAAGTAATGTGACGAAACCCTTCTGCTTCACACTGAGTACAAAGTGCATCACCAGAAACATACAAGCCTTCCAGCGCCGTATTTTTCGATGGATGGATCTCATTGACAATTTTCAAAGTGAACTGAGCCGGCAACTGCTCAATGACTAGCGCCCCCTCCTGTTCACGGTAATGCGCCCACGGTTGACCATTCACATGAAGACTTTTCAGTGTCAAGTCTTCACCATCCAACACTAATGGCGTTATTTCGTGACTCAGACGTTTTATCTGGCTGATTGCGGTGATTTCCGTGTTATCGGCATCAAGATTAAAATCGAGTTCAATATCAGAAATCGTATAGTCGGGAACGCGATAATCCCGGCGGTACTTAGCTTGTCGCTGTTGTGTCATAAGAAACCTTTTTGTTTCATGCCTGATAGAATTAATTCAATACCAGGTCTTACGCTGCCATAGAAAGAGGTTGAATTTCAAGAGGGAAACGCACCTTCTGGCGTTTAACATTCATTAAGAACGAGTATGATGTTATGTAAGGAATATGTTTACTCTCTGGTGCTTGTTATCACTTAATGATCAAATAACATGATAACATTTAACCAAAGACTCTCTTTAGCTTCGATATTTTGGTGAACTATATGACATTATGTGACTTCAATAACAAAATAATCCCGGTATACTCTTCCAACTTCATCGATTTAGCTAATACGAATACGCTCCGTGAGGATGCATAACGCGCTATGACATTAGACGCTACTCCAATTATTAAATCACTGCTTGATACTGACGCTTATAAACTTCATATGCAACAAGCAGTGTACCACCGCTACAGCCACATTCCTGTTGTTGCTGAGTTTCGCTGCCGCGGCGACGAACTGCTAGGTGAATATGCCACAGAATTACGTCATCAAGTTAATATGATGGCTGATCTGGCATTAACCGATACTGAATTTAATTACCTTTCCAGTCTGCCTTTTTTCAAGGCTGATTATCTGGGCTGGTTAAAAACCTTTCGTTTTAATCCACAGCAAGTCAATATTTCTGTTACAAATGGTGGTCAATTAGCTATCCATATTTCAGGATTATGGCATGAAGTGATTATGTGGGAAGTCCCATTACTGGCGTTAATCAGTGAATTAATTCATCGTCATCACTTACCAGATAACGCAGTGGAAAATGCAGTCAACCAGCTACGCAAGTTGATCAAACTGTTCTATCAAAATGCTGAAAATGAAAGAATCGATCTCTCCAGTTTCAAACTGATGGATTTCGGTACACGCCGTCGCTTCTCACACCGTGTTCAACACGCTGTCGTCAGTGATCTACAACAGCATTTCCCTTATCTGATTGGCACTAGCAATTACCAACTTGCACAACAGCTTGGGCTCCCTCCTGTTGGAACACAAGCGCATGAGTGGTTTCAAGCTCATCAGCAAATCAGCCCGGATCTGGCTGGCAGCCAACGAGAAGCATTACAGAATTGGCTGAAAGAATATCCTAACCAATTAGGTATTGCCTTGACTGACTGCATTACAATGGACGCTTTCCTGCGGGACTTTGATGCCCAGTTTGCCAAAAATTATCAAGGCTTACGCCATGATTCGGGTGATCCCGTTCAATGGGGTGAAAAAGCGATCGCCCACTATCAAAAACTGGGGATCGACCCAATGACGAAGACCCTAGTGTTCTCTGACAGCTTGGACTTCCAAAAAGCGCTAGCGCTCTATCGTCATTTCCACAACAGAATAAACCTGATTTTCGGTATCGGTACACAACTCACCTGCAATATTCCAGGGGTTAAGCCACTGAACATCGTCATCAAACTTGTCGAGTGTAATGGCAAACCAGTCGCAAAGCTTTCAGACAGCCCTGGTAAAACCATTTGTGAGGATAACGAGTTTGTTAACAGGCTACGTGCCGCTTTTGATATACCCCAAGTTAAACAAGCTTGTTAACCCAGATTTCATTCAGAAATACCACTGTGCTGTTGGCAGATAAGGCAGCAGCACATCTGAAAAGCACTCTTTCTCTACTATTTCACCGTTTAAATTGATGATTTCCCCTTGTTTCCTGAAACAGGGCAAGTAACATAGAATAAGTTGCCCCTTGTGGGGATATTCATTTTCATAAACTTGAACTGATAAAGAAGAGAGAAATCTATGAGCGTAGCGCCTGTAGTCGACGTACTGCAAGGCCGGGTTGCGGTTGATAGTGAAATCACCGTTCGCGGCTGGATACGTACAAGGAGAGATTCTAAAGCTGGCATCTCTTTCCTCACCGTCTATGACGGTTCCTGCTTTAATCCATTACAGGCCGTCGTTAATAATAATTTACCCAATTATCAGGATGAAGTTCTGCATTTAACTACCGGCTGTTCTGTCGAAGTGACAGGAACGGTTGTTGCTTCCCAAGGTCAAGGGCAGAGCTTTGAATTGCAAGCGACGAAAGTCGTGGTGATCGGTATGGTTGAAGATCCCGACACCTATCCAATGGCGGCTAAACGCCATAGCATTGAATACCTGCGTGAAGTGGCTCACCTGCGTCCACGCACTAACCTGATCGGTGCTGTTGCCCGTATGCGCCATACTCTTGCTCAAGCGCTACACCGTTTCTTCCACGAAAATGGCTACTTCTGGGTTTCTACCCCATTGATCACGGCGGCTGATACAGAAGGCGCTGGCGAGATGTTCCGCGTCTCCACACTGGATCTGCAAAACCTGCCTTTAACTGACAACGGTGGAGTGGATTTCAACCAAGATTTTTTCGGCCGTGAAGCTTTTCTGACTGTATCCGGCCAATTGAACGGTGAAGCATACGCTTGTGCATTAAGCAAAGTTTACACATTCGGCCCGACTTTTCGTGCTGAAAACTCTAATACCAGCCGCCATCTGGCAGAATTCTGGATGCTTGAACCGGAAATTGCCTTCGCCAACCTCAACGATGCCGCCTCACTAGCTGAAAAGATGCTGAAATATGTTTTCAAAGCTGCATTGGCAGAGCGCGCTGACGATCTACAATTCTTCGCTGAACGCGTAGATAAAGATGTTATCACCCGCCTGGAAAAATTTATTAATTCTGACTTTGCTCAACTTGATTACACCGATGCCATTGAAATTCTGCAAAACTGCGGCCAGAAATTTGAAAATCCAGTCTTCTGGGGAGTTGACCTTTCTTCGGAACATGAACGTTATCTGGCAGAGAAACATTTCCAAGCTCCGGTTGTCGTGAAAAACTATCCAAAAGATATTAAAGCCTTCTATATGCGAATGAACGACGACGGTAAAACTGTCGCGGCAATGGATGTGCTTGCACCAGGCATTGGCGAAATTATCGGTGGCTCACAGCGTGAAGAACGCCTGGATATGCTGGATAAGCGTATGGAAGAGATGGGGCTTAATAAAGAAGATTATTGGTGGTACCGTGATCTACGTCGTTATGGCACCGTACCTCACTCCGGGTTCGGACTGGGCTTTGAACGTCTGGTTGCTTACGTGACTGGCGTGCCAAATGTACGTGATGTCATCCCATTCCCGCGCACGCCAAGAAGCGCAAACTTCTAATGAATACGTAAATAAACATTAAAAAATGATTATGTATAAAGCCAGCAAAAGCTGGCTTTTTTTATTCTTCCAATTCAATACACGATCAAAAATTCTATTACATTTACATTTTGCAATATATTATTTTCACTTTATTACAAAAACCGTCACTTTGTATCAATTTAATGATGGATAAAATCCACGACTAATGAAAAACTGTGCCCCGAATCGGACAACACAATATTTTCATAAATAATTTCAACGAGTTTCTTAAAGGAATTATTTCTGTCAGTAACAGATGTCCGAATAACACCAATACTGGTCATTAACGATAGTAATTAAATGAAGGTAACAATAATGAAGGGTAGTATCCTTTCCGTGGTCATTCCAGCACTATTAACTGCTGGTATAGCAAATGCCGCTGAAATTTATAACAAAAACGGTAATAAACTGGATCTCTATGGCAAAGTTGATGCACGTCATCAATTCGCCAAAATTACCGAAAAATCAGATACAGACCCTACCTATAGTGAGGATGGTGATGCAAGCTATGTTCGTCTGGGTTTCAGAGGTGAAACCCAAATCAATGACCAACTGACCGGTTATGGTCGTTGGGAATACAATATTCAAGCTAACAAAGCTGAGGCAAACAATTCCGAAGGTAATCAAACCCGTTTAGGTTTCGCTGGTCTAAAATGGGCTAAATATGGTTCTCTGGACTACGGCCGTAATTACGGTGTTCTCTATGACGTCAATGCCTGGACTGATGTACTGCCAGTATTCGGTGCTGACTCCATGTCGCTGGCTGACACCTACATGACTAATCGTGCTACCGGTGTCCTGACTTACCGTAATACGGATTTCTTTGGCCTGGTTGATGGTCTGAACTTCGCCCTGCAATACCAAGGTAAGAACGACGAAGACAATAAAAACGGCCGCAACTCATATCGTAAGCGCGGTGATATCGTCAAGCCCAACGGGGGTAGTAACGGCGACGGTTTCGGCCTCTCTATGACTTATGATATCGGTAATGGTATCAGCTTAGGAGGAGCCTACTCCAATTCTGACCGCCCTATTACACATGAAAGGCTCGTGACATCTGTCGCTCGCGGTGAAAGGGCTGAGGCATGGAACGTTGGTGCCAAATATGATGCAAACAACCTATATTTGGCTGCCATGTATGGCGAAACTCACAATATGACCTCTTTTGGCTACCAAGGTATTGTCTCTGCCAAAACGCGTAATATCGAATTAACTGCCCAATATCAGTTGGATTCTGGCCTGCGCCCATCTCTGGCATATGTTCAATCCAGGGGAACAACTTTTTTCACTCATCAGGACTGGGTAAAATATATCTCTATTGGTTCTTATTATAATTTTAACAAAAGTTTGTCTGCCTATGTTGATTACAAAATCAACTTAGTACATGACACCCACTTCACCAAATATCTCGACGTCAACACGAATAACGCTGTGGGCGTAGGTTTGGTATATCAATTCTGACGGTCTGAAATAAATTAGGTAGATTAATAGAAAATCCAATTAATATGTTATGGTGCTCACTTAAAGTGAGCACCCCTTTTTTCAAGAATAATCATTATCAGGTATCTGTCAAAAAATGGTATATAACACATCGACAAGCATATCAGTAAGTTACATATAAGAAATATGATTGGCGAAATAAACACCAATTTTACTCTTTTTATTAAGATCAACAGGTAATTTTCTTCCGCCACTGACTGCGAGTCATTTTTCATTTTTTTGATCAACTGGACCAACCAGAGATTAAAAAATAATCTCATATTTACATTTTGAAACACTTTGTTTCACATTTTTACTAAATTTTCTTTTTTATAGCATTTTGTGAGTGGATAAAAATAACAACCAATGAAACACTTGACAGCGAAACAGACGACACTAAACTCTCACAAATAGTTCCGTAGATTTTTAAAGAATTATTTTTGGCAGTGGCAGGTGTCCGAATAACACCAATGAGGGTAATAATAATGATGAAACGCAATGTTCTTGCAGTAGTAATCCCAGCTCTGTTAGCTGCTAGCGCAGCAAATGCGGCTGAAATTTATAACAAAGACGGCAACAAACTGGATCTGTACGGTAAAGTTGAAGTCCAGCACAAATTCGCTAACAACAAAAGCGGCGAAGATGGCGATAACTCCTTTGCCCGTCTGGGCATCAAAGGCGAAACTCAAGTTAATGACCAACTGACCGGTTTTGGCCGTTGGGAATACAATATCAAAGGTAACCGTGCAGAAGGTACTGACGAAGAAACTAAAACTCGTCTGGCTTTCGCTGGTTTGAAACTGTCCGACTACGGTTCAATGAACTATGGCCGTAACTATGGTGCAGTTTATGAAGTCAACGCTTGGACCGACGTGTTGCCAGTATTCGGTGGTGACTCAATGGCGCAGACTGATAACTTCATGACTGCCCGTTCTACTGGTCTGTTAACTTACCGTAATACCGATTTCTTCGGTCTGGTCGATGGCCTGAATTTTGCTCTACAATATCAAGGTGAGAACAGCAACAACACAGCTAACAGCCGTGAAGTCCGCAAAGACAACGGTGATGGCTACGGTTTCGCTGCAACCTATGACGTAGGTTATGGTATCAGCGTCGGTGGTGCATACTCTAACTCTGCCCGTACTTCTGCACAAAAAACTGCCTATAATATTGATAAAAACGAAGGTTCTACTGCCTTAGGTGATCGCGCTGAAGCATGGAACATCGGTGCCAAGTACGATGCTAACAATATCTACCTGGCTGCTATGTACGGTGAAACCCGTAACATGACCCGCTTCGGTGGAAAAGTTGGTAGAGAGAATATGGAAAATATCGCTAACAAAACCCAGAACATCGAATTGACCGCCCAATATCAGTTCGACTTCGGTTTACGTCCATCTCTGGCATACGTTCAGTCTAGAGGTAAAAATCTGTTCGGTGACCTTGAGCATGATGGGAAAGAATCCGACAATCGCGATCTGGTAAAATATATCTCTGTTGGTAGTTACTACTACTTCAACAAAAACCTGACTACCTATATTGATTACAAAATCAACCTGCTGGATAGCAATGAACTCACCAAAACAACAGGTATCAGCACTGACAACGTTGTTGGCGTAGGTATGGTTTATCAGTTCTAATTACTCTGTTAATAAATAGATTTAGCTGAACAAGTTAAGCATCACGAAAAGAAAGCAGCGCTTATGTGCTGCTTTTTTAGCCTTATGTTTTCTCTCTACTATTCCAACTTTTTCTCACTCCGCAAACTGCCTCACAAGATTATCTTCTTTTTACGACAAATAGTTGGCAAACTGTTTTAGCAACGTTAACCTGACTACCCTTTTGAGCTTAACTCTGAGCTTTGGAATTACAAACATGTTTGAGAAAATTACCGCAGCGCCTGCCGACCCTATTCTTGGCTTAGCCGATAGTTTCCGTTCTGATCCTCGTACAAATAAAATCAACCTTGGTATCGGTGTCTATAAAGATGAAACAGGAAAAACCCCTGTCCTGACCAGTGTTAAAAAAGCTGAACAATATTTACTGGAAAACGAAACAACAAAGAATTATCTGCCGATTAGCGGTTTAGCTGAATTTGGCCGCGTAACTCAGGAATTACTGTTTGGCAAAGATCACCCAGTCGTCACAGATAAACGTGCCCGCACAGCACAAAGCCCTGGCGGTACAGGTGCTTTACGTATTGCTGCGGATTTCATTGCCAAACAGACTAACGCTAAACGAGTTTGGATTAGCAACCCAACCTGGCCAAACCATAAAAACGTTTTTTCCGCCGCTGGCCTGGAAGTCTGTGAATATAAATACTATGACACTGAAAAACACACGCTGAATTTCGAAGGCATGCTGGCAAGCCTGGCTGAAACTCAAGCAGGTGATGTTGTTTTGTTCCACGGCTGCTGCCACAATCCGACGGGCATCGATCCAACCCCGGCACAATGGGCCAAACTGGCGGAAATGTCTGCGGAGAAAGGCTGGTTGCCTATTTTTGATTTCGCTTATCAAGGATTTGCCAAGGGCCTAAACGAAGACGCAGAAGGCCTACGTATTTTTGCGAAAAATCATGATGAACTGATTGTTGCCAGCTCTTACTCCAAAAACTTTGGCCTGTACAATGAACGTGTCGGCGCCTGTACTATTGTTGCTAGTGACGGTGATACAGCAGAAAAAGCATTTAGCCAGGCTAAAGCGATTATCCGTGCTAACTATTCCAACCCACCTGCTCATGGTGCATCTGTTGTCACCACCATTTTGTCAGATGAAGATCTGAAAGCAGCTTGGGAACAGGAACTGACCACCATGCGCGAACGTATTCAGCGTATGCGTCAACTGTTTGTCAATACTTTGCAGGAAAAAGGGGCAAAACAGGATTTCAGCTTTATCATTAGCCAAAATGGTATGTTCTCATTCAGTGGCCTGACAAAAGAACAAGTAGAACGTCTGCGTGAGGAATTTGGTATATACGCTGTCAGTTCCGGTCGTATTAACGTTGCTGGCTTGACGTTGGAAAATATGGCTCCATTATGTGAAGCTATTGTTGCAGTACTCTAAGTTAATATTTATCTTATGAAAAAGTCGCTGAATTTCAGCGGCTTTTATCATTTAGAAGATTCGACGTCCGACACAATTGCGATATGACTCTTATAGCTCAAACACCACTGCCCGGTTCTGCTGATTTATGTTTTATCAGCTTATCGTCTATGGATGAGATTATTCAACATCTGCAACAATATTAAAGTTGAAATCCTTGAAGGGCCGGTTAAACGTACCGGAGCAAACGGAGCCATTATGTCCGTGATCCGGATCAAAATCTAATTGAAGTCTCCAATCAATTATAGTTGCTATCAAACAACTATCAGCCAGCCCTCAGATTGACACTTATTGACTATAACGTTACGTCACATCACCAACTTGGTACTTCATCCTGTAAAAATGGATTAGTCTGCCGCTCATAACCTAGCGTCGACATTGGCCCGTGCCCTGGAATAAATTCATAATCATCACCAAGTGGCAGCAGTTTATCTTTAATTGAGTTAATTAACTGCCGGTGATTACCGCGTGGAAAGTCACTACGCCCAACTCCCCCTTTAAATAGAACATCTCCCATATAAATCAGCTTATCTGCATGATTCACAAACACAACATGCCCCGGTGTATGCCCCGGACAGTGCAATACAGATAAATCAACGCCCCCCACCCGCAGCTCATCACCTTCATTTAACCAGCGATCAGGTTCAAATGATGGGCATTCTTCAATGCCAAACATCCGACTTTGAGCTTGCAAGCCTTCGATCCAGAAAGCATCTTCCTGCTGTGGTCCGTAGATCGGCACATTAAAATGCTTAGCGACTTCCGCCGTTGCACCAACATGGTCAAAATGACCATGAGTCAATAAAATCTGGGTCAATTTCAGGCCACGACGTTCTATCTCGGCGATCAGTTTTTCTGCTTCACCGCCCGGATCAACAACTGCCGCTTCCTTACTCTCTTCGTTCCAAATAAGGGTACAATTCTGCATAAAAGCAGTAACAGGAATAATTTGGTATTTCATTATTTCATTTACTCCATAGTCAAAACAAAATAGTTACTCACCAGATTACCACGTCCTGACGGGACCTGTATCAATATGAACGAAATTACTGTGTGGATAGTATCCTACCCCTCCTGCTTTCATTTTCAGAGCAGCCTTACAGATACGACTAAGCTCAATACCTTCAATATGAAAATCCATCGCCCGCCCGCGAGTATGGTAACTCTGTTTAGCCACGCCTTTACTTTGCTTGCGCAACTGATTGTTGGTTACCAGTGAACGGTAACCAGAAATGAGTTGTACAGGCTTATTAATACCCATCATCATTTGCAGCAAATAAATCTGATCAAATAATTTAGGATCGATCGTTTTAACTCTATTTTGACGGTAATCCCGAAACAAATGATCCAAGCGAGCCAGCTCTTCTTTGTTGTAACGATAGCCGTCAAAAAACTCAGCTTTGATCGTTTCACCCGTATGTAAGTTGTCAAAACGTAAAATTCGTGGGCGTGGAGTGGCTAGAGTCGCAAAAGTATGCCCCGGCAACAAACTCAAGCCTAAAGCAGCGGCTCCTGCACCAAGCCACTTGCGGCGATTATGATCGATTATATCCATGAAGAAACATCTACCCAAATTATGGAAAAAATAGGCCAACAGGCAATTGGTCACTGGTCACTGGTCACTGGTCACTATGACAATTAATAATAAAAATTAGTTGCGTTTAGTTTTGTAAAGGTAACAACTTTGACAAAAACTGGGAGCCTTGTCTCACACTATTGTCGTAGTCATAAATATCGGTACGGTACTGAGGTACCCCCTGCTCATCTACCCAAGCAGTTAAATAATACAAATAAACTGGAATACGCTGTGGGATGTTAACATAAACGGTATTGCCCTGTTTCAGGGTATTATTCACTCTACTCTGATGCCAACCTACATCTTCCAATAACATACTTGCTAATTCTGAAGCCTTGTTAACCCGTACACAACCAGAACTGATCGCTCTGATATCTTTGTTAAACAGACTATGGTTCGGCGTATCATGCAAATAGATAGCATCAGAATTTGGCATATTAAATTTATAACGACCTAATGAGTTAGTCGGCCCCGGAGCTTGCCATATTCGATAAGGAAAGTTAGCAGGCGTAATCACGCTCCAATCAATAGTGTAAGGGTCGATTACACTGGCATCAGCACGCCAATTTGAAAAGATAACGTATCCTCGCTGTTGAAAATATCCGGGATCATCAACCGCCCGTGGTGCGATATCTTTTCTTGCCAGACTAGTTGGCACACTCCAGGGAGGATTAATCACCACATTATTCAACACACTACTCATAATGGGTGTCTTACGGCTTGGGCGACCAACGATCACTTTCGAGCTCAACACTTCCTGATCATTAAGATAATAATGCAATGAATAATCGGGAATATTGACCATAATTCCTGTGGACACATCTCCTGGGATAATACGTAAACGCTGGATATTAAGCGCCATCAATCCTGCTCTGGTTTGAGCTGAAGTATTTAGCCAATTCCTTGTGCGTTTACCGATTACGCCATCCGGTGCCAACCCTTGCCAATGCTGGAAATTTTTTACCGCAGTCACCAATTCAGGATCGTAGATATGATCTGATTGAGTTGTCAGTTCGCTCAACATACCAAGACGAATAAGTATTTCCCTCAACACAGCGACATCAGAGCTACTCTGTCCCGGTTTTAGCGCACTTTTGTTAGCAAGCTGTGACCACGGTTTACTATCAGCCAGTTGTTTCATCATCTCCTTACGCATATTTTCATATTGAGGATGTTGTGGTGCCAGTGCTGCGACATAAGCGGCCACATTGTGATCGATAATAGCTTGCTGCCACTGATCTATAACGACTGGTGAAGGTAATACAATTTTGTATGGTATTTTGTATGGAATAGTGCGATAGAGCCAGCTTTGGCCCTGATGGCCGACATCTGAGACAAATTGTAAATAACCTAGCATAGCATCCGATAAGATGAGATCACGTCCCATCTGGCTCAATTGAGCATCATTGAGTTCAATCAGCCATTGACCAAATTGCGGCTGAAACCCAGCCAATGCAAGTTCTGAAAGTTGTTGTTCAAAGCGTTGAACCGCGATTTTATCTTGCCACAAAGGTTGCATCTGGTTAGAGGAGTACAAATTAACCAACCGGTCAAAGAAAACGGGCTTAATTTGGGCGGGTATCCAGCTTCGCAGCGTTTTACGACGTTCTGTTTCTGAAATTGTAGTAGTTTGAATTTGTACTTGTTCAGGCGTGGTTATCTCAGATATCTTTTCAATCTGCATTTTTGGCAGATTTTGAATATCACCTTCAATAAGCCTATTCTGATGATTAGCTAAAGCATATCCAGCTATTATTGATGCGCTACAAATAACCGAAATACACAGTGGCTTTATCGCTCTTTTTACCATATCAACATACCCACCTTCAGAACATTCTCATGAGTTAATTTTAATTATGACAAATTTAGACTCTAATCAAAGAAAAACAACGAGTTATTTACATTGTAAACTATTTACCTACAAAAGAAATATAGCCATCGCCAATCAATCCAGCACACAAGAGCAAAAAAGACGCCAAAGCGTCTCGTCTATGTCTATATTTAAACCGCTTTCTTAACTCAGCAAAGAGACCTACCTGATAACAGGCAGGCCCTTCATTCAACGCTATTCCTACGATAATTTCTGGTTTACTACAGCGCGACTATCATGATGAAGAAGTGCTATCACATGAGGCAGTACCATATGCAGCGAGAAATGACTGAACAGCGATGGCAATTCGCTGAGATTTCTCCTCTGGCGTAGGTAAACCAATGCCCAAAGTAGCCTTAAGCCTTGGCGTTCCAATGATGCCATCGATAAACACCTCTGCGGAGATTTTTGGGTCTGCTATGTTCAATTTTCCCTCCTTCACCTTTCGTACCAGATATTCGACAAGAAAATCTACTATCTTTTTGACCCCCTTTTCATAATAGATTTTACCTAGTTGCGGAAAACGTTGAGCCTCCAGGGTTACCACCCGGTAATTCGCAATCATTGCTTCTGAAAGAATTACCGTGAAAACTTCCTCTGCAAAAATGGTTAACGCTTTCCCAATATCTGGTTCGGGATTCATGGTCTTGTCCAGACCGCCTTCAACTTCTTCTATTCTCTGCTTAACAACAGCGACTAACAGCTCTTCTTTAGAAGGGAATCGGCTATAATAGGTTCCCTTCGAAGCATTAGCACGTTTCGCCATCTCATTGATACTGGCACCATCAAAACCCCGTTCTGCAAATACTTGAGCAGCAATTTTTAACAGCTCGTTAACTCGTTCTCCTGAAATTCTAGAGTACGAACGGGTTCTTTTGTGATCTGTTTGGGCTTTAGGTGGATTTGTCATGTAAAAAAACCTAAATTTTTATTGGTACCGAACGGTACGGTATACTATTATTAAGACTATAGCAGTAACACAACCCGATGGCTGTGATCAAATGGTCCTGGCCAGCTACAGTCACCATGATTCTTTCAGAATCACATCGTACTACTTATGGAGAAAAAAGAAATGAACGTTGGAATAATTGGTTCAGGGATTGGTGGAGCATGCCTGGCACATGGCTTGCGCAAAAACGGAATAAAGGTGAAAGTCTATGAACGAGGCTCTGCTACGTTATCCATACTTCCCGGTTATGGAATTTACGTCGATACATTCGGCCAACAAGCAATGCAGGAATGCCTCCCGGAAACCAACTGGCTAACCTTTCAAAAGATTTCAAAGCCTGTTGGTGGACAGACAAGATTCTATGATGAGCATCTGCGTCTTCTTCTCGCAGCTCAGAGAGATATTCATCAGGAGGATGGACAGATCATTACCGAAGATCGGATGTCAATCAGCCGATCTGAACTTATAGAAGTACTAAACGAGGGGCTCTCAGATACCGTTCAATGGAACAAAACGTTCGAGCGTTATGAACACATGCAAAACGGTAAAGTCAGGCTTTTTTTCACCGATGGAAGTCACGAAGATGTTGATGTTCTTATTGGTGCGGATGGAAGCAATTCAAAAGTACGCAAGCAGTACCTCCCCGCGATAAAAAGGCTTGATATTGGTGTCACTCTCACCGTTGGACGTGTACGACTTACTCCGGCTCTTGCTGCCTCATTACCTCCATATTTGCTGGATGGATCGCCCAACAATATTGTGCCTAAAAGCCCTGGTGGATTGTTTGTCTCTCTATGGCGTGCTCCGATCAATACTCAAGTAAAAGCCACATCGACAGAAATTGGTGATTTTGTCATGTGGGCCTATGCAGCAGCAACGAATAGCTATCCGAATACGATTACTGACTTTCCTGCTGAATCTCTGTGTGATCTGATCCGCTCCCGTATTGCTTCATGGGACCCAAACCTGCATACCCTGATTAAGCAGAGTGATATGGAAAACATCTCTGTGATTCCGTTACGCAGTATGGAGCATCTCTTACCCTGGCGCTCCAGCGCTGTCACTCTACTTGGCGACGCTATTCACAACATGACGCCAATGGTAGGAATGGGAGCAAACATAGCGCTTCGAGACGCACTTTTACTCACGCAGACGCTGGCTCGCGTAGCATCTGGTCATGAAGAGTTAATCAAGGCGATTTCAGATTATGAACAACAAATGCGGACATATGCTAATGAAGCCGTTGAGATTTCGTTACGTACCGCGCTAAATGCCGCCGACCGCTCAATGATCAAGCGAATACTGTTTCGAACAGTACTTCGGGTTGCACAAACTTTACCTCCAATAAAGCGAGTGCTATTCCCGATAACAAAATCTGCCCAACACCAGGGAAAAATAAAATTAGGTACTACACATTCTTTTAGTAGTACGCAATAAAGAGGCTTTCACTTTACCTCCAGATAACTTAAATGAACGATTAGCAAAGAATTTGCAGTAATATTGCGTCGGCCAAAGAATAGAGTCTGGTTTTAGTAAATTAGTGAGAACTTCTTTTTTGAAAATAAAGACTTAATCAGGGAGATACGATTATTTTCTATCGGATCGACCGGAAGATTTTTGTCTAAAAAAAATAATAAAAATCCATGCCCGGATTATTAGGTAGGTTTTTGCCAAATTTACAATGGCTTAACTCCATATTATCCGGGCTACAAAAACTTATGAAACTATATATTTTTAAATCTATTTTATTTAAAAGATATGAATTAAATTAATTTACCATTTTATATGGTAGATTCACATAATAAATTATTCCGATTATCGTGCTTTGCATTTAAATCCTTTAGAAGATAACCATATCTTATCTCCTGATATAACTAACAGCCAATTGGGTAGTGCCGTTTTGGATTCACTTTATAAAAGTCGGTTGGTCGATCCGGATAATGATTTTTTTGATAATGAAAAAACATCTGAGCGATATGAGGAATGGATTAAAGATGAAAAGGAATAAGCTGTTTTTAACCATTCTGTCCCTGTTAAAAATATGGCATTAATCGATGCCGATTTGCTTAATCTGGTTAATCCTGTAAAAGGTTTTAATATAATCTCATATTCTTGTTATTAGGTTAATACTATTATTTCGTCACCTCCTTTATCAGCTTAAAACTCGTTTTTCCTGACATTTTCTCTTCCAATATCAGTATAGCATTGCGTTTTTTACCTGCTTTAAAAAATCTTTCATTACGACCTCTTACTTTTAATGATGAAATTTTCTACTGGCCTTTTCATCGTGGCAGCTTGCCCTGGCCCGATTGCCAGAGGCCATCACGCAAAAACTGAAAGAATCATGGCTGGCGTAAGGAAATAATATCTCCATCCTTATCGTGATTTTCTGGCATTTAATATAATAGATTCCCCATTATCAGGATTAAAAAACCGATCTCTGATCACATTTCATACTATCCATTCTGACAGTCAATTAATAACACATTAGAATGGTTTAATGA